>JBCCYK010000054.1:0-29175 GCA_039189905.1 Planctomycetota bacterium | reverse complement strand
CCGGCTCCCCGAGACGGAACCGACTGGTTGGCATCGGTGTTTGCACAAGTCAACGAGTTGGCATTCACCCTCCTAGCAGGAGGGTGAAGGAAGATGGGTTGGAACCCATGGTTGCTTGGAGTCCAGCCTTTAGGCGCTCGCGAGTCCGGGAAGCAGTGGCGGCTAAAGCCTGGACTCCAACGTGCCACTGGCATCCGCTGCCCCTTAGTCAAACAACCGATCACGCTTGAGGTTCCGTCATCTTCCACGGGTCCAAGGCCTCGCTAAGCTGATCGACAGGCAAGATTTCTTTTTCAGCGCAGAGCTCACGGATGGTCTGACCTGTCGAGAACGCCTCCTTGGCAAGCGCGGCCGCTTTCTCATACCCAATCAATGGGTTCAGTGATGTGCACATGGACAGACTCTGCTCGACCGCCGCATTGCACGCTTCTTCGTTGGCTTCCATCTCCGTCACACAGAAGTCCACAAAGGCGTTGACACCGCCGGTCAGAAGAGCAATGGATTCCAAGCTCGTGTGCGCCATCACCGGCATCATGATATTCAACTGAAAGTTGCCGCCACAGCCGCCGCTGACGGTCATGCAACCATCATTTCCAATGACTCGAGCGGCGATCTGCATCAGGGATTCACACATGACCGGGTTGACTTTCCCCGGCATGATCGAGCTCCCCGGCTGACGTGAGGGCAGTTTCACCTCGTAGTAGCCGCACCGCGGTCCGCTGCCCAACCAACGGATGTTGTTGGCAAGTCCCAAGAGTGTTTGCGCGATGCACTTGAGGCTGCCATGAGAATCGACCAAGCCATCGCGATTCGCGTTCGCTTCAAAATGGTCGACTGCTTCCACGAAGGGGATACTCGTCTGGCTCGCCAGGTGCTTCGCAACGCCGGAGCCGAAGTCGGGGTGCGTGTTGATGCCGCTGCCAACCGCGGTTCCACCGACGGGCAGTTCCAAGACCGCATCACGAGCGGCTTCCGCGCGACGAATCGAACACGCGATTTGACGAGCAAAGCCGCCGAACTCCTGGCCCAAGCGAAGTGGCGTGGCATCCATCAAGTGCGTACGTCCGATCTTGATGATCTTGTCCCATGCTTGAGCCTTCTCCTGCAACGCGCCATGCAATCGCTTCAGCGCCGGTAGAAGCTGCAGTTCAATTTCGACCGCCGTGGCCACGTGGATGGCCGTTGGGAACGTGTCGTTCGTGCTTTGGCCCATGTTCACATGGTCGTTGGGATGGATGGGCTTGGCTGTCGCCAGCCGATCACCCCCGATGAGCTCGATCGCACGGTTCGCGATCACCTCGTTGATGTTCATGTTGCTGCTGGTGCCGCTGCCCGTTTGGAAGACGTCGACCGGGAATTCATCGCCAAGCTTTCCATCCGCCACCTCTGTCGCGGCCGCGAGCAGAGCATCGACTTGCTTCTCATCCAGCGGGTTCTTTCCGGTTCCCGTCAAGCGTCCCAAGTCGTGGTTCACCGCCGCGCAGGCCAGCTTCACGCGCCCCATGGCCGAGATCATGGCTGCCGGAAGTCGCCAACCGCTGACCGGAAAGTTCTCGACGGCGCGCTGGGTTTGTGCCCCGTAATAGGCTTGAGCGGGCACCTGAACCTCGCCCATTGAATCGCGTTCGGTCCGATAGCTCATGATGGCTTCACTGAGAATGAGAAACAGGGATTTAGACGCCGCATCACCGCGCAGCAGCGATCATAGGCCCGGTTCCTACCGCGACAACCGGGGCTAATGCCCTTCGGCTCATCTCGGGAACCTCAACCTTAAGTCTGGACTAAGCACTAGCCCAAGACGTTCAAAAATTGCGTCACCATGGTTTCAGTGGTCGCAAAAGAAGTCACGAAGCGCTGGAGTGTCGTTCCCGCCGGCGCGTTGGATTTTTCTGAGAAAGGAATGGGCCAGCTGTAGAACTGTGCTCCGGATGCCTGCAGTCGGGCGACCGTCTCACTGTTCATGAAGGCAAACACCTCATTGCTTTGACTGGGCCACGCAAGCACGGCGTTCTCCGATGCCTCGATACCAGCCGCCAAGACAGAAGCCTGATCATTCGCCGATCGCGCCAAGCGCAGCCAAAGGTTGTCATCCAAGTAGGCGTGGAACTGCGCGGCAATGAAACGCGTCTTGGAAAACAATTGGGCGGCCCGCTTGCGAATGAAGGGCAGCTGCTCAGCTTGCTTCGGGTGAAAGAACACCAGGGCCTCGGCACACCAGCACCCATTCTTGGTTGCCCCAAACGACAACACATCCACGCCGGATCTCCACGTCATCTCCGCCGGGCTCACATCCAACTGGACCAGTGCATTGGCGAATCGAGCGCCATCCATGTGCAACGACAAACCCTGGCGGTGTGTGATATCTGCCAGCAAAGCAAGCTCCTGGAGCGTGTAAACGGACCCAACCTCCGTTGCCTGGGTCAGGCTGACCGCCATCGGCTGGCCATGATGCACAAAGGACGGATCAAAGCGTTCCAGACCACGCTTCAGTTCTCCGGGGTCCATCTTCCCGCAGGGTCCATCAATGGGCGAAAGGCGTGCCCCGCAGGTAAAGAACTCAGGAGCCCCGCATTCATCCTCAATCAAATGCGACTCGCGATGGCAAAGCACAAAGCCTCCCGGTCGATTGAGCGCTGTCAGAGCCAAGGCATTCGCAGCCGTTCCCGTGCCCACAAAGAAGACCGCGACCTCACGCTCAAACAGCTCATTGAACCGGAGCTCCAGCCGCCGATCGATCTCGGCTTGACCATACGCGGGCGAAAACCCCGTCGCGTTGGCAGAGAGGGAGGCGGTGATTTCCGCGGCCGCTCCGGCCCAATTATCGCTCGAAAACTGCATCGCCTAAACCGACCGATGCCCCATACGACCGAACATTCGATCAAGTTCCTTGCGCGAAAAGAACAGCGCCGTGGGTCGTCCATGGGGGCAATGATGCGTGTCGTGATAGAGATCCTTCTGCTCCAGCAAGCTGGTAATCTCTTCCGGCGTCAGGGGATCCCCTGCCTTCACAGCAGCCTTGCAAGCGATCGTACTGAGCAGGCGATTGAGAATATCCTTGGGGTCCGGGTCTCGGCCTGCACCGAGCACGGACTCCAGCAGTGTTCGCAGCATCTCGGCCGGTGGCCGCTTGGGCAGCATCGCCGGATAGCTGTGAATCACGAGCGTCCCATCGCCAAAGTCTTCGACGTCCAATCCGATCCGCGTCAAGACCTCAGCATGCTCCAACGCCGCCGTGCGCTCGGCCGGCGTCAAGGTTACCGGCTCGGGAACCAACAGTTGCTGTCGCTCCAAGGGCTCGTCGTTGCCCAATACCTTCTCACAAACCCGCTCGTACAACACGCGTTCATGCAGGGCGTGTTGATCAACGACGATCATCCCATCCTGGTCTTGGGTGACCAAATAGCGATTGTGGATCTGAAATCCCAAATAACAAAAACTCGGCGATGCCATCTGAGATTGGCGATCATCGACCTCCTCCTGTGGCGTGACCGCTGGCTCGGTCAGCGCAGCCGCGTGCGGCGTGACCCCGATGGAATCACCGGCCGGTTCAGTCGTGTCCCAAGGTGCGACGGAATCCGTGGGCGAGGCGTTTCCCATCGCCGCCGCAGATGGGAGTACGGAGGCCTGATCAGAAAAAGGACGAAACGGTGGAACGCTTGCCGCACTCGGCTGGTCGCCTCGCGCCCATGCGATCACCTCTTGTCTCTGCGCTTCGGCTGGAAGGCCCAACACGACTTCCTCAAGTCCCGTGGGGATGGAACCGGCCGATGCGGGCGACATCGCCTCCGGTGCATCTCCTTGAATCGATTCACCAACCCCCACGCGATGCTTGATGTCCGTCGCCAGGAACCGTTGACGGATACTCTGAAGCAAACGCGAATACACACGTCCCGAATCGGTGAACCGGACCTCCAGTTTTGCGGGGTGAACATTGACGTCAATCAAGTCAGCTGGCATCGTCAAACGGAGGAAACAAATGGGATGCCTTCCGACCATCAGCATTCCGCGATAGGCCTCGCCGAGTGCGTGTTGCAAGGCGCGGTCGCGAATGTGCCGACCATTGAGAAACAGGTACTGCATCCGGTTGTTCCCACGGCTGACCGAAGGATCGCACACATAGCCGGTCACCTGGATCGGCCCGTCGTCGCTTTCCACCGGGATCAGGGCGTCACAGACGTCGGTGCCAAAGAAGGCTTCGATCCGATCCGCCCATCGCGTGGTCGGCAGCAGGTCGTACATCTCCCGCTCACCGCTCCGTAGGACAAAGTGAACCTTCGGGTTTGCCAAGGCCAATCGCGTGAAGGCTTCCACGATGTGCCCCCGCTCCGTCTGGGCGGTCTTGAGAAATTTGCGTCTGACGGGCGTGTTGAAGAACAAGTTGCGCACTTCAATGACCGTCCCCACCGGACACCCACAGGGGCCAGGCGATTCGACGACTCCGCCACGAACATCGATCTGGCCACCTCCGCTCTGACCTTCACAACGACTGCGGATCGTTGTTTGTGACACGCTGGCGATTGACGCCAAGGCTTCGCCACGAAATCCCAGCGTGCCAACGTGAAACAGGGATTCGTCGTCCGGCAACTTGCTGGTCGCGTGGCTGGTCACAGCAAGTGGCAGTTGCTCCGGCGGAATACCACAGCCATCATCGCTAACGCGAATCAGTTCGATCCCCCCGCCTTCGATCGTCAACTCAATCCGGTGTGAACCAGCATCGATGCTGTTTTCAAGGAGTTCCTTGACAACCGAAGCCGGGCGTTCAATGACCTCACCGGCAGCGATCTGGTTGACCAGGTGCGGCGGCAACTGCCGGATCTCGCGCGTCGCGGGACCGGTAACAGGATCGACGTTCGGCAAAGCCGAGAGGGGGGCGGTGTCTGGCATGCGGCGAATGTACCGCACGAATGAAATCGAACAAGTGAAATCGAACGCGCCGTCACGGCTTCACTGCGTCCGCGACTCAGTCCGCAACGCGCCCACGCCGGTAGCTCCCCAACACGTGGACGTGATGCGCTGCTTTCTCCAACGCATCGATCGCATCGGCCACCTCGGGCAAAGCGTGATGCCCTCGAAAATCAATGACAAACACGTACTCGTTCGGTTTTCCCGGTTGGGGGAAAGATTCGATCCAGGTCAAGTTCAGTCCGTGATCCTTAAAGATGGCCATCACGTCCGCGAGTGCGCCGGGCTTGTGATCCAATTGGAAGAGCATGGTCGTCTTGTCATCGCCGCACGGCGGCGGTACCGAATCACCCAGACCGGCGAACCGAGTCAGGTTGTTGGGGTTGTCTTCGATGTCCCGTCCGATCAGGTTCAATCCATACGCTCGCGCAGCCGAGCGGCTGGCGACGACGGCAATCTCAGGCTTGCCAGCCGCCGATGCCGCCGCCGCGACGGTCGAGGCAGCGTCGACCAGCCGGGCATGGGGCAGGTTCGCCGCCAGCCAATTGCGACACTGAGAAAGTGCCTGTGGCTTGCTGTGAACCTCGGTGATTTGATCGATCGCGCCGACCGACAGGAGGTTGTGATGGATCGGAACCAGGACCTCACCCACGATTCGGATGGGTGTGTTCAGCAGAAGCCCCACCGTGTCCACGACGCGACCATCCGTGCTGTTTTCAATGGGGACAATCCCTGCCGTGCAAGTCGCGTGCTGGACGGCATCAAAAACCGCGGCGATCGACGAAACGGCAGTCAAATCATCCGATTCACCGAAGTAGGCCACCGCGGCCAAGTGACTGTAGCTTCCCTGTGGTCCCAAGAAGGCAACCCCGGCGGGACGAACCTCATGACGACACTCCGCATCGATGTGTCGCAATATTGACGTGTAGTCGAACGTGGAACTCGGTGTGAGTAAATCATCTGCTCGCGCAGATTCGCTCCGGTGTAATGCGACGCTCTCCTCAACTTCGATCTGGAAGGGCTCCTTGTCCTGGTGACGGGAAGGATCCAAGAGTGATCGCCGAGCGTCGATCAAACGCAAGATATCACGGTCAATTCTCTGGAGTCGTTCCATACGCGACGAAGCCGATCGATCCAATGTCAGCCTGCGAGCCGGTGCATGGTGTTACTTTCGACAGCAAGCAGGTAATAGAACGTGACACGCGTCTTGGCGGTATCCCCTTTCATCCGCGCGCAGACTTTCTCAATCGCCGCGTCTGCTTCCTCCTTGCTGAGATCCAAAGTTCGCGAGCAGAAGTTATCTCGGATCTTGGCGAGTTCGTCGGGATCGGAGGCAGCCACCATCATCCCGTCTTTCGACTGCAGCGCGATGCCCAAGTGCGCCACCAAAGCCTCGATGGCGTCTTCATTGGGATCAGATTCGTACTTCTTGACATTCTCAACGTAGTCCATGACGGCCTCAGTTCCGTTTGCGTGCAATGTGTGTCAGTGTGTGATGGAGGCGGCGGCGAGGGGCCCTGGAAGCCCTCACGCCAGCGGACCAGTGTGTCGGGTTCTTCTCTCCCACGCGCGCCGCCCGGGAGTATACCGGATTCCGAGCCGGGGTTCGGACTTCCAACCATGCCAGGACAAAAGCGGCGCGGAAATCCGACTAACGAATCGAGATCGGAATCTTTTGCCCGGCCTCTGGAAGTCGCATCGCGGCTTGATCGAACGAAGGTGGCCCCAGTCGGCCTCGGGCATCATTGGAAAAGCCATAGCGCTCTGTCGGTATCCCCAACACGTTCCGGTTCAGTTCCGCATCCTCGTTTCGATCGTGGTAGGCCGCGACGGCAAAGCGAGAAAGCAGTTTTTCGCGAGGGACGGCCCAGGTCGCGGATCCACTCCCATCGACCACGATCGCGTTTTTCAAAAACGCCTGGTCAACCCGGTTAAAGCCCTCCGCGTCGGTGTAGACCGCTATCCGTACGACACCGGTCGGCTCGCCCGCGCCCACGACTTCAATCACAACGGCATCCGCACCCGGCTCCTCCCTGCCAGCCGATTCGGAGGTTGCGGCGTCACGCGATTCGGGTTCGTTCGCCGTGTCCGCGACCGGCTCCTCCGTTTCAACCTCACCGCCCGTATCCGCAAGAACCCTCGGAAAAGCGCTGCCTGAGGGAAATTCCGGAGGCCGAAATCGCATCTGCTGATAAGCCAGAATCATCGCCCCTACCGCCAAAATCAGGACCGTTGCCAGTATGTAGAGGTTGCCATGGTTTTCGCGCCAAAGATTCACCGGTGCGTCTGCATCGACGTGCCCATCGATCACAGTTCCTACCTGCGTGTTCGATGTCCGTTTTTCCATCGTGCTGTTATGGTCCGTGTCCAAACTCAACCTCAATGAATTGAAACGCGTTGTTGGCAGACGAGTCACGGGTGCCCAAAGTATCCGCTGACACGGTCACGCAGGCGATTAGTCTAACACTCGTTCCGTCACGCTCGCGAGCCGTCGAAGCGTGGGCCGATTGCGGCCGCTGAACAATTGCCTAGACTAGCTGCCAAGGAAGGGAATGTGGGTGACCGTTCGCGCGTGCTCTACCCACAATCGAACCGGGCGTTGGTGGCGACCCTTGCGACTGTAAGTCGTGAACCTGGTCAGGCCTTAACTGGAGCAGCCATAAGCGGTGTAGCTTTGTGTGAGGGTCGCCTCCAACGGACGGTCCGCGTTTCCACTGTGCGGCTTCGTCATGGGAGCTTTGTGAGGGGATCGAACTTCCACCCCACTCGCCCGCGTCCATCCGCTCTCGCCGACTCCAACCGGGAATCTCCTTGGCATCGTCGAACGATTCTTCTATTGGAGACACGCCTGACGATGATCATGGCTACGTCGTCGTGGCTCGGCGCTATCGGCCACGTTCCTTCGGCGAACTCGTGGGACAAGATCACGTGGCGAAGGCGCTGCGTGGGGCAATCGAAACCTCCCGAGTGGGGCATGCCTACCTTTTCACGGGCGCCCGCGGGGTCGGCAAAACCAGCACAGCCCGGATCTTCGCCAAGGCTTTGAACCAGCCTGACGGTGCTTCGGTCGATCCGGCATTGGCATCGGATCTCTCCGACGCAATTGACTCCGGTGAAGACGTCGACGTCATTGAAATCGACGGTGCCAGCAACCGCGGGATCGACGAGATTCGTCAACTGCGAGCCAATGTGAGCGTGCGACCTAGCCGGTCGCGCTTCAAGATTTACATCATTGACGAAGTCCACATGCTAACGGGGGCGGCTTTCAACGCGCTGCTCAAAACGCTGGAAGAGCCACCCGAGCATGTGAAGTTCATCTTTTGTACGACGGACCCGGACAAGATCCCGATCACGGTGCTGAGTCGGTGTCAACGCTTTGACTTCGCGCCAGTCGCACCCGATCAGATCGTCGGTCGCCTGTCGGAAATCGTTGCCAACGAAAACGCCACGGCGGAGCCTTCTGCGTTGGAATTGATCGCACGACGCGCCGCCGGTTCGATGCGCGACAGCCAGTCGCTCTTGGAACAGGTGCTGTCGTTTTCCGACGGCCATCTGACAGCCGATTTGGTGCATCAGCTGCTTGGAATGGCCGATGACCAACGACTGCACGCGTTGACCGTTGTGCTCACGCAACGTGACGCCGGTGACGCGATCCGTTTGGTCGATGAAGCCATGGTGGCTGGAATCGACGCGGGCCGCCTGGCGGAGCAGCTACTCGGATTCTTGCGTGACATCATGACCGTGGGCGTGGGCTGCGACGAATCCATGTTGCGATACTGCGCCGTGTCGATGCACGGCGAACTGAAGACACTCGCCGAGTCCTGGGGACTACAAACCTTGTTAGCGGTGATCGGCATCATCGACGAAACGCTCGTTCGGATTCGTCACAGCGTGCATGCGCGGGTCCTGTTGGAATCGGCCGTCGTTCAGATCTGCAGCCTACCGGACCTGCAACTGATCTCTGACCTCGCCGCGGCCACGTCCGGCGAAAAAAAAAAGCTAATCCTTAGCGCAACCAAAGCGAGGACCGCGCCGAATCCCGTTGCGTCTACCTCGCCACCATCACCGGATTCGCCGGCGCCCGCTCGGCCTGCTCCGCCAGGTTTCAGCGGCAACGATCTGGCTTCTGGCAATGAGGCCACGGTTCGTATTGACGGCGGTACCGGTGATCCGGTGGTTCCGGCACCCAAATCCTTGCCGTCGGCGGCTCCGGCCCCCGCGCATGTCTTGGCCGCCACCGATGAGGTGGCCGCCAGTCCCATCCTATCACCCGATCGATTTGATCAGGTCTGGAATGCCGCGATCGCCGAAATGGACCCGATGACCGTCTCGCTGACGCGCGCCGCCAAAGTCACCTGCTCGTCAAAAGGGGTCGTCCAACTGAAGTACCCGGGCGATTCCAAGCTGGCGTTCGGACGATGCGAGGCACCCGAGAACCGAAACGAGATTGTCGCGACCCTGCAACGAATCGTCGGCAAGCCGGTGCCAGTCCAGATCGAACTCGACGCGCGCCTTGCCCCCAAGCCCAAGCAAGCCGCAGCAAAACCCAAGAGTCGCAACCGTATGCAGCTCATGAAGGAGATCGAGTCCAAGGAGTTGGTGAAGGCGTGTATGGAAATGATGGGCGCCGAAATCATCCGCGTCGACGCACCGCGACAGTAATCTGCTTCTGATCAGACATCCCTTGGGCCCGGGTTACTCGTGCAATGAGATCTGCCCTCTTCTTGGTGCTCACGTGTCTCGTCGTAGCCTTGCTCCGTGCCGAAACCGCTTCGCTCAGCATGCGATTCGTGTACGACGAATGCGTGACTACCACGGCCAAGCAAATTCGAGTTGAATGATGCGTGTGGCGCATGGGACGACCATCGTCAGCGGGCTGACAATCCCACCCCCATCCATACGGACACCGAAGATGTTCAAAGGCCTCGGAAACAT
This sequence comes from Planctomycetota bacterium, assembly GCA_039189905.1. Lineage (GTDB taxonomy): Bacteria > Planctomycetota > Planctomycetia > Pirellulales > Pirellulaceae > Rhodopirellula. The sequence continues at coordinate 19,338 of JBCCYK010000054.1, read as the reverse complement.
TGGCAATTTGGCCGGCATGATTGGCAAGTTCCAAGAAATCCCCCAGCGAATGCAGGAACTCAACGCACGCATGAAATCCGAACGGGTTTCATCCGAATCCGGCTGTGGTCGTGTGAATGTCACGATGAATGGGGTGGGTGAACTTCAATCGGTCACGATCGACCCGGCGTTCAAACAAGACGACACCGTCGTGCTAGAACAAGCCGTCGTGGAAGCGACGAATGCCGCCGGCGCTGCCGCCAAAGAGCTGTACGCTTCGTCGATCCGTGATTTGGCCGCCGAGCTGGATCTTGGTATCCCTGGAATGGACGGGTTGCTGGAGAGCTTAACTCCCTAATCCTCAGACGGATCATTGAGAATTCACATCCTCGGCAATGACGCGTCTGTTTTTTGGGGAGGCGGTCGGCGATTTGAAAACGCGTGAATTCCTGAGGCGTCCTCGATCGTCGCCGACTTCGCCGAAGTCGGTCACGCGCAACGTGCAGCCACGTCGTCCCCCAAGCGCGCTCGATCGCTAACAGGGGCAACCCCTCGCGCATCCCCACAAAACCGCGTTCAGCGAACGCGGCGACTGTCGCCGACTTCGCCGAAGTCGGTCACGCGCAACGTGTAGCCAGGTCGTCACCCAATTGCGCTCGATCGCTAACAGGCGCAGCCCGTCATGCATCCCCGCAAATCCGCGTTCGGCGAACGCGGCGACTGTCGCCGACTTCGCCGAAGTCGGGCGCGCGCAACGTGCAGCCCCGCCATCACCGCAATGCCCTCAACAGCCACAGACGCCCATGGCTCTGCGCAGACCCGCGTTCGCCGAAGTCGGCGACGTTCTCCGGTTCATGGCAGCCAAGTGCAAAGCAAGCGTTAGGTGTCCGATGACCCGATTGCCAGGATCTTTGGTGGCCAGACAGCCCGCGTTGGGTATACTGCGGCGACTTCCGCCTCGCAGTGAAGACTTACGCCGGCTGCACTTTGCTGCCCCTGGCTCAGTTCCCATTGCTCACGCGGCAATCTCGCCCGCTGCACCCCGCCTTCAACAGCCCCCATGTCAATGATTTCTCGACCGTTCGTGGCAACGAGCGTTCTCGTCTTTTTCAGCTGCTCGATACGCTTCGCGGACGCTGCCGACACCGCGTTAAAGCTGGAAAAGAACGATCACATCTGCTTGATCGGCAACGCGCTCGGCGAGCGTTTGCAGCATCAAAATCATTTTGAGGGGATGCTGCACGCGTCCTTGCCCGAGCTCGATTTGACGGTCCGCAACCTGTGCTTTCCGGGAGATGAGCCTCGGACCCGCATCCGCAGTCTGGATTTCGGCACGCCCGATGCACATCTCACACACTCCGCCGCGGACGTGATCGTGATGTTCTTTGGCTACAACGAATCGTTTCGACTTAGGTCCGATGTGGACGACGCTTTGGTGCTGGCCGATTTTCGTCGTGAGCTCACCAAAGCGATCCAAGCTGCGCTCAAGCAAAGCTACAACGGCGAGTCGGCCCCCCGCATTGCGGTGGTGTCGCCGATCGCCTTCGAAGAGACCGACGATCCCAATTTGCCAAGTGCTGGACCTCGGAACGAGGCCCTCGCCAAGATCACGCAGGCGATGCGAACCGTTGCGAGCAAAACGGGCGTTGCCTTCGCCGATGTTTTCACGCCCACCCAAGCACTCTTTGAATCATCGCAACGACGACTCACTCTCGATGGCGGCCATTTGAACGATGCCGGCCACAGAGCTTTCGCCCCCATTTTGATGGAGACGCTCCTGGGCGTCAGCAACGCGAAGGAAGCCGATGACGAACTGACCGATGCGATTGCGGACAAGAACTTTCACTGGTTCAATCGCTACCGCTGTGTCAACGGCTACTCGATCTATGGCAAACGTGGGCAAGCCGGCTCGGACGGCACCTACAACAACCGTGACGTGATGAATCGCGAATTGGCGATCCTGGACCAGATGACAGCCAAGCGTGACCAGCGTGTTTGGAGCATCGCGGCGGGCGAAAGCAATCCGAGTCCGATCGATGACTCAGACACGTTGCCTTTCATCCAGCCCAAAACCAATGTCGGCGGTGATGATGACCCCAATCGCAAACGGGGCAAACTCGGTTCGCTGGATTACCTGACGTCGGCGGAACAACAGAAGACGTTCCAACTGGCCGATGGCTATGCGATTCAACTGGTTGCATCGGAGGAGGACTTTCCGGAACTGGCCAATCCGGTCGCATTGAATTTTGATGCCAAGGGCCGCCTTTGGGTTTCGACCATGCCGTCGTACCCCCATTGGAAACCCAAATCGCCAATGGACGACAAGCTGCTGATTTTCGAAGACACCGACGGCGATGGGGACAGCGATGTCTGCAAGGTCTTCGCTGACGGCCTGCACCAACCGACCGGGTTCGAGCTTGGACACGGCGGTGCGTACATCGCCAATCAGCACGACATTGTTTTTGCCCGCGACACCGACGGTGACGATCGTGCCGATGAACGAACACGAACGCTGGTTGGCTTCGACACCGCTGATTCGCATCATGGCATTGCGGCCTTGGAGTGGGGGCCGGGCGGACAGCTCTACTTCCAAGAAGGCACTTTCAAATTTTCCCAGGTCGAAAGCCCCTACGGCCTCACTCGACTCCACGAGGGCGGCGTCTGGCGCTTTGATCCACGCACCTGTCGATTTGGCGTTCACGTGAATTTTGCGTTCGCGAACCCCTGGGGTTATGCCTTTGATCATTGGGGACAAGACTTCCTCGGAGATGCCTCGCCCGGTTACGGCTACTGGGTGCCACCCATCTCGGCTCGCATTGATTATCCGCTTAAGCACCCAGGTGGTTCTCAGCATCGACGCGTTGCATCCGAGAATGGCTACGACGACGCTCAGGTGCCGTACCCCCGCTTCTACAAGAAACGCATTCGTCCGCTGGCCGGCTGCACGCTTCTGACCAGCGAACACTTCCCAGACGACGTCCAGGGCGATTTTCTGGTCACCAATGTGATCGGCGATCGCGCCGTCTTGCGGCATCAGGTGTCCGAAGAGGACAGCGGGTTTGAAGGCACCGAGGAACCGATGCTGGTCAATGGCGGCGACGGCAACTTTCGTCCCGTCGACGTGGAAGTCGGACCAGATGGCGCCCTGTACATCGTGGATTGGCACAACGCGCTGATCGGCCACCTCCAACACAACCTGCGTGACCCCAATCGGGACACGAGCCACGGGCGGATCTGGCGGCTTTACCACAAAGATCGTCCGTTCCTCCAAGCGCCCGTGATCGCAGAGATGAGCACGGCGGATCTGGTCGCGGAATTGTCTAGCTCGCGTGCCATAAAGAACGGACGTCGCGCCTATCGTGTTCGCCGCGAACTGGCCGGACGCGACAGTGACGAAGTCATCGCCACGACGGACGCGTGGTGGCTCGCGCTCGACGGTGGTGATTCCGATCTCTCGCATCATCTGTTGGAAGCGCTGTGGATTCATCAAACACACAATCGCATTCATGAGGACCTGTTGATGCGTGTGTTGTCGAGCCCGGAACCCCGCGCACGTGCCGCGGGCGCACGCGTGCTTTCCTATTGGATGGACCGCGTGGCAGGCAGCGTCGATGTCCTGACCGCCTTGGCCCGTGACCCGCACCCGCGCGTTCGCCTGGAAGCCGTCCGAGCGATCTCTCACGCGGTCGGTTCTGATTGGGCTTGGCCGCAGGAACCGGAACTTCTTCGTGCGACCCTGTCGGTGCTGGAAAGCCCGATGGATGAGTACCTGGACTACACCGTGAATGAAACGATGCGACGCTTTGAACAAGTCATCGCAAACCGAGCCCCGTTTGTTGTCGTGGATCGTAAGGTCGCGCAGGATCAGCGAGCGGAAGACAATGCTCAGACCTTGGTCGTTGAAAGATCTGACCTTCAGCCACTGACGCGTCTTCCTGTCTTCTTTGACCTACCCCGAAACATCGTCGACTACCAGATCGGGCGTCTGAGCACGGACTCGCTCCTCGCCATCAAGGCGTCAACCAGCGACCCCGCTCAAGTTCCGCTTCACGCCGAGATTTTGCGACGTGCGGAAGTGCCCGCGCAGCGGCGGCAGTTGGCACTCGATGCCTTGGTTCGGCTGACAAATTCGGAACCCGCAGGCGTCGTCCTGGATGTAATCGGTGCGTTGGATTGGCAAGACAAACAGAAACGGTCGGCGTCACAGGCAACAGCCAACGGACTCGCGAAACTGCTGCTCAAGATGCCGGAGGCAAACCTTCAAGAGCAAAAGGCTCGCTTTCTGAAAAGCGCGCGGGACACGCGCAACCCCGCGTCGGGAATCTGCCATGCGGCCTTGATGGTTTCCGGAGCGGCGAACGATTCCTGGAACATCGGCAACCAATCCGATGCTTCGCGTCGTGCCTGGCTGTCCGGTCTGATGAAAGTGCCCAACCTCGAACTGCGCAGCTCTCAGCGTGAGCGCGTATTGGGATTGGTGAAAAGCAACCGTAAATCGGACGTTGTCGTCGCGGCCATCCGCGCCCTCGGATTCCTGCCCCGCGACTGGGAAGAAACGTTCCAGGTGACCGGCGAGATGCTATCAAAGGACGTTTACCGGGCCGCGGCGGTGGAAACTCTATTACGAGTCCCACGTGCCGCCTACAGCCAGCCGATGGCGGCTCAGGTCGTCAACGTGATCGCGGACGCGGCTGAGAAAATACCCAAGGCGGCTCGAACCACGGATGCCTTCATCGATTCGATGCAATTGGCAGACCGGCTTCTGCCACAGTTGCCCCGAACGGAAGCACGCAAGATTCGCAAACGTCTGGAAAGAGTCAGTGTGCGGCTGGTGCGAATCCGGACCGTCGAAGAAGAGATGCGCTACGACGTCCCCCACTTCGCCGTGGAGGCGGGGCGACCGGTCCAGGTCGTTTTGGAGAATCACGACATCATGCCCCACAACCTGGTTATCAGCGTGCCAGGATCGCTCAAGGAAGTGGCCCAATTGGGACTTCAAGCCGGCCCGCGAGACGGCTTGGACGGCAAAGCCTACGTACCCAAGTCGGAGTTAGTGCTCCAGGCAACTGAGATGGTGGGGGCAGACGAAAAGGCGGTCATCACGTTCGACGCACCGACGGAACCCGGTGAGTACCCGTACGTCTGCACGTTCCCCCAACACTGGTATCGGATGTACGGCGTCATGGTCGTTGTAGAAGACTTGGCCGAATACAACGCCAATCCGGTCGAGCCTGCCGACCCCATTGGCAACAATCGTTCCTTTGTTGCCGCATGGACGAGCGAGGATTTTGACGGCGATCTGACCAACGCCTTGAAAGGACGCAGCCCGGAGATCGGTGCTCGCATCTTCAAAGAAGCAACGTGTGCTTCTTGCCACCAAGTCGCTGGGGAAGGCGGGCGTATCGGACCAGCACTGGACTCGGTGGTCACCAAGTGGAAGGGAAGTCAAGCCGAGTTGATCCGCGAGATCCTCCATCCCTCGGATCGCGTTGATGACCAGTACGCGATGTTCTTGGTCCTCACGGTCGATGGCCAGACCCTTTCCGGCTTGCTCATCGAAGAGAACGACGACGAAATCAAACTGTTGGCAAACGCGGAAGCCAAAGAGCCAACCGTAATCCCTCAAGATGACATCGAAGAAATGGTGAAGACTCGCACTTCCTTGATGCCCAAGGCACTGATGGATCAATACACGAAAGACGAAGTCCTCGAACTGATCGCCTACCTGGATTCGATCGGCCGCAACCCCATCGCGGATTAATCGTCCGCCCGAAGTTCTTTTTTCGAGTAGCGAAACTCCCCAACGGCCTGTCGATGCAGTCAAAATCACAACCCGAAGCGTAAGCGAGCTCACCTTCAAAGTGCATCAATGTCGGATCGAGCCTCGCTGACGCGTCAGGTTATGACTAAACCGATTAGCCTCCAAGAGTTTCGGCCTGCCGCAGGAGAGCCGAAAGACTTGGCGTCTTTCGCGACAGCAGCCAACACGAATATTCAATGATTGACGCCCCAACCTTTCACCTTTCACCTTTCACCTTTCACCTTCAACCTTTTCACCCCAAGAAAACCATGACTTCACGACGCGATTTCTTGAAATCCACGGCAGCCGGCTCGGCAGCCATCGCCGCGACCGCAGGCTCAGCCGAGGCGGCTGAAGACGAAGGCAAGCTACGGCTTGCTTCCATCGGCGTTGGCGGCAGCCGAGGACGTTACAACCGAGGCGGTGCGATCGCACGCGGAGCGGCGAAGCACGCCAAGATGGTCGCCGTTTGCGATGTGGATGATCTGCACTGTCAAGAATTCAACAAAGAGTTTGGCGGCGAACTGGGGATGTACCGCGACTATCGCGAGATGCTGGCCGAGGTCAAACCAGATGTGGTCACGATCGGAACCCCCGACCACTGGCACATTCCGATCTCCATTGCCGCTTTGAACGCGGGAGCTCACGTTTACTGCGAAAAGCCGCTCACACTGACGATTGACGAGGGAAAGCAAATCCGCAAGGCCGTTGAAGATTCTGGCAAGGTCTTCCAAGTCGGAACCCAACAACGCAGTGCCAAGAACCTGTTCTTGACCGCAATCGCCATGGTTCACACGGGTCGCCTTGGCGAAAATGTGAACGCATATGTCGCCATTGGTGGAGCCCCTGGCGGCGGGCCCTTCGATGCGACCGAAGCGCCCAGTGATTTGGATTGGGACCTGTGGGTTGGCCCTGCACCAGACGCCAAGTACAGCGAAGAACGTCGCAAGTATTTCCGTTGGTACTTCGAATACTCCGGCGGCAAGATGACCGACTGGGGTGCTCACCACATCGACATCGCTCAATGGGCCTTGGCTCCCGGCGAAACCGGTCCCGTCAAGGTCGTGGGTGAAGGCAAGTTCCCCGACATCGTGCCGGCGAATTTCAATTGGAAAGCGTTCCTGGATGGCGAGGCTTCTCTTCCCAACGGCTACAACACGGCGATGCAGTTTCACATCGACCTGACCTACGCGTCAGGGTCTACGATGAGCGTCAACCACCACTACAAGCGTGAGAACGACAACGTCGACTTCGGCAACGGGATTCTGTTGGAAGGATCGAAGGGACGGATCTTTGTCAATCGCGGCAAACTGGAAGGTTCGCCGATGAAACGTCTGACCGATGCCGACAAGAAGGAGATTGACGAGTACATCGTTGAGCTATGCAAGGGCAAGAAGCCTGGCGACCACATGAAGAACTTCTTCGACTGCATCGCTCAGGGGGGTCAACCGATCTCGGACGTTTGGTCGCACCATCGCACCATGACATCGTGCCACCTCTGCAACATCGCGTTGATGCTGGGCCGCGAGCTCAACTGGGATCCCGAGGCGGAACAGTTTGTTGGTGACGACGATGCTAACGCGTTGCTCAGCCGCAAGTCCCACCTAGCTGAACCAACCTCGGTCAGCTAAGACTCTGTATTCGTGACGGGAATCGCGTTCTCGACCCAGGGGCGCGAGACGACCCGAACGAATCCCTTCCCCACTCTTCTAATATCACACCCCCATCGGCCAAGCTCTTTGCGATCCAATCGCTGAGGAGCTTGGCCGCTTTTCATCGTGCGTCACACGAATGCGTGAATCATGATGCTCGGATGCGAAAGGGTGAATCACCAAGAACACCGATCGCAAGCCGCAAAGAAGACCACATGACAGCATCGAGAAGGAAGAGAATCCGGATGCCGAGTCCCAGAGTCGACACAAATGACCCCGCGCTCCGAGTCATTGCCATCACGAACGTGATCGTGAGTTGGATGGGCTTGTCGATGGCTCACGTCCACGCAAATGACCGACCAGACCAGATCCTGTTTCGTCGGCAAGCGGTGCAGCGCATGGTCTTTGATCAAGATCAAGCGATCAGGCTCGCAAGTTTCTCACCCGCGAAAGTCGTGGCACTCGACTTGATGCACCCGGATCTCGTTCCCATGGAACACAGAGCGAACAGTTTGATCCAATCTGACAAGCTGGTGATCGCAGCCCCCGGCAACCACGCATCACGTTCCGTCCGCTGGGTCGGAGGTTTCAACGTATTCGCCACCTATGACGTGGAGATTGGCGAACTGCTTGGCAGCGGCACGGTCGGCATTCAGTTTCGCGATTCAGACTCCAACGACTCACTCACCGCAGACGTATTGTTCCAAGACGGGATGGCGCACGGTATCCGCTGGCGAACCACGGTCGACGGTGTAAAAAACGCCGAGTATTCCTGGCCGCTTGCTGAAGACCCGACGACAAACGAGTCCTTCATCCTGCGGGTTCAGATGGTTGCTGTGGGTGCCAACGTCTTCCTGGAATCGCGTGGACGATCGTCGCTCATTGGCTACGTGGATTTACCCGAGCAGGTTGAGCTCCGCGACAAGCGTCGGATGGCACGTTACCAATTTGCGATGGCAGCGTCTCTCGAACCGAAGGCGCGGGCAACCATCTCGGGAGCAACGGCCGCGATCACTCCGGGAACCGGGCAAGCGGACATTCGTGCCATGACGGATGAATTCGGAAATCCACTGTTGGACGACAGCCGACTCTGGTTCACGGTCACCACCCGCGGGAGAGCCTTGCCACACCCGGCACAAGGTGTCTTTTCGCTCAATCCATCCGTGTTCGATTTGCGTTTTGAGGGCTTGATTGTCTTCGATGCTGGCGACGGTCTACTTCGCAATGAGTTGGCATCCCACCTATTTCGAGATTCTCAAACGGGTCAATGGCGGGGCTGGACAACTGGCTTCAGCGCTCTGGGCAACCAGAAACGCGGTGACTCCAAAGCGATCTTGGCTGTTTGGTCCGATCGTGACCCAAGACGCGGTTTCTCCATCATGAGATCACGGGCGATTGGAATCGAAGGCGCTCACGAAGATCCCCATTGCGTTTACGATGCGGATGCCCAGAAGTGGCGACTGCTACTCTGTGAGCGAGCCGGGAAGTATCAAGCGGCCATGTGGGAGAGCGATGAATGGGATCGAGGCTATGCACGCTTGGCGGGCCCGGTGGAAGTTGACAGCACCGGAACGCTCATCCAAACGTTCGGCGACCAGCGTTACGTCTTATTTGGAAGTGCTGACCGAAGGGTCTACATACGAAACTACCCCGACTTGACGGCGGCGGGCGAACTGAGGATCGAGCTGCCACCGTGGAACGATCAACATGGGACGCGTATTTGGCCCAACGTCATTCCGCTTCCAGATGGCTACCCTGCTCCCTACATCGCACTGATGATGGACCGAGCCAACTTTCCCGGCATGCCGACTCGAAACTGGACCTATGGGGCTCTCTACCTTTATCACGGCACGGTATCTGACGAGGAGTAATGCATCCCTGCGGGTGTGTCATTGGAGACCGGGCCCTTTTCTCCGCATTCGATCGTGAGCAGCAGATGATCGCATGAATGGACTGGAAAACGAACTAGCATCATGGACCTAGCAACACGCCACCTGCACTGGATCGATGGACAGTGGTGCAACAACGCCCCGTCCGATTCTCCGGATGCCACCTTCGAAGTGACCAACCCGGAAACCGATCGTGTCATTGCGTCCGCGTCCCGTGGGACCGCAAGCGAGGTCGATCGCGCGGTCACTTCGGCGGCCAAAGCCTTTGAAGATTCGACCTCTTCGACACCCTCGCAACGACAAGCTTGGCTGCTGGCGGCTGCGAACGCGATTGAGCAAGACGCAGACGCGTATCGTGCCCTCTTGATCCACGAGATCGGCTCTCCCATCGCGAAAGCCAACCAAGAAATTGAAACCGCAGCGCGATACCTCCGATGCGCGGCAGCATCCGTGTGGCAGACGCAAGGCAAAGTGCTGGCGACGGACCAGCCGAACCGACGCAGTCAAGCGATTCGTTGCCCGTTGGGTGTTGTCGCCGCATTCCCACCTTTCAACGTCCCGCTTATCAAAGCCGTCAAACAGTCGGCCATGGCGCTGGCAACCGGCAACACGTGTGTGATGCTCCCTTCCCCGCAAACACCAGGGCTGGTTTGCAGGCTGGCGGAGACGTATGCCCAAGCTGGGTTGCCATCGGGTTTCTTCAACGTCGTGCTTGGCTTGGGGACAGAGATTGGCGACTCCCTGACCGGCCACCCAGGCGTCGCCAAGGTTCTCTTCACCGGTTCCTCCGCCGTCGGGCGTCACGTGGCGGTGCAGTGCGCGAAATCCTTCAAGCCCATCACGCTCGAGATGGGAGGGAAGAACGCGTTGGTGGTCTGCGAAGATGCGGACGTGGAGTTGGCCGCGCGACTCGCGGCGCTGAGTGCGTTTCTGTACCAGGGGCAGATTTGCATGTCGGCGAGCCGTATCCTGGTCCATCAATCGCAGGTCGACTCATTTGGTCTTTTGTTCGCCGCTCAGGTGCAGAATCTAGCAATGGGCGACTTGACTGATCCCTCCACCGTCGTGGGCCCGATCATCCATGCCAAACAACGCAAGCATCTTCGGACGTTGTTGAGCGAAGCGATCGACGCGGGGGCGCAAGTCCAGCTTGGCGGCCAGTGGGAAGGCAATCGCCTGCGTCCCACCGTGCTGACTCAGGTCCCCAACGACATCCGTCTTTACCACGACGAAGTGTTTGGCCCCGTTTCGATTGCGTTGCCGTTTGCAACCGACGACGAAGCCATCCAGCGGGTGAATGAATCCCGGTAAGGGCTGGTGGCTTCCGTGTTTACCGACAGCGTCGTGAGATCGAACCGTTATCTGCGCGAACTCAACGTGGGGATGGTTCACGTCAACGGTCCCACCATCGCCGAGGAACCAACGGCGCCGTTCGGGGGCTGGGGTGAAAGTGGACTGGGTAGAGAGAGCGTTGATGCCGATTTTTCCGAGATGACCCGGTGGAAGTGGGTCAGTCACCCCGGCTGAAACTCGCCGTTTGGCTGTCGTTTCAGCCTGCCGTGCTTATACTATGGCTGGTTCTTCACCGAGGAAGCCTCGCTGTCTGCACTGTTAACGGACGATCCGAGCACGGCGTGCTCGGCGACTGTCGCCGCGTTCGCCGAACGCGGTTCCCTGCCGTCACCCATCACCGGAACCAATGACGGGGTGCCAAACAGCGATGTTGACTCTTCGACGACTCAGATCCACGACTCATCGAAACTCTTTTGCTGATCTTTCACAGCCATGAAGTTGAAATGCCCCGGCTGCGGGAAAGTGCTACAAATCCCTGCGAGCGCCGCCGGAAAAGTCGTGAAGTGCCCGTGCGGAAAACAGCTGCGGGTCCCCGCTGGGCAAACGGGTTCGGCACCGGCAACTCAAGCGGTTGCCCCGGCGGCACGTCCCACACCGCAACCAACGCCCCAGCCCATCCCGCAAACCGTTGGTGGCGGCGGGGCGTCGTTGGACGATGATCTGTTTGGCGAGTTGACCGACACGGATCTGAAGCCCGTCGCTGCGGTCAAACAGGTGGCTTTGAAACACGTCGAGGCCGATCCAGAAAAGACCGCCAAAGCACTGGAGCGCTTCGTCGATGAGGAAGACCTGAAGAACTTCGCGGAGGAACGGCGAGCCTACACCGTTGCCAGTCGAGGGCGTCGCATTGGTGGCGCGTTGATTGATTGGGCTTTCGAGAATGGCCTTGGGGTTGCCATGGGAATTGCGTTCGTGGTCATCTTGCGCGTCGCCGGGGTCGAACCGGGTACCAACGAGCTTTGGTTCCTGAACTGGGACTTTTGGGTTTTCTTGGTCGTTTACCTGATCCCCACGTGGATCAATTGGGTATTCATTGGCAAGACTTCGTCTTCCTTGGGCAAGTTGATGGTCGGCACGATGATTGTTGATGGCTACTCCGGTCAACCCTCGGATTTTGATCAAGCGGTCAACCAACGCCGCTTTGGTTGGAATGCGAAACTAGCGATCCCCTTCTTGGGCGCTTACTACGGCGTGGTGAATACGTTCTCGATCTTTCGTGATTCACTGCGAACCCTGCGGGATGAACACGCCAACACCATGGTGGCGCTTCGCAACCCCAGGTAAGTCTCGCGAAGTGACTCCGTCCGCGGCCTCGGTGTCCTGGGCATACGCTGTCGTTGGGCTAGACGACAGTCGCCGACTTCGCCGAAGTCGGATGCCTCAAGGCCACACCGGTCTCACGAGAATCGATGCCACTACGACCCATGCGCCTGTAGGTTGCGCGCACCCGCGTTCGGCGAACACGGCGACTGTCGCCGAACGCGGCTTCGCATCGATCCTGATAGGGCAAGAATTCCGGCACTTGGCAAGCGTGCTTGCCTCAACCCTGACCCGGTTCACCCCTGACGCAGTTGATCAAAATACTGACGCGTCTGCTCGCGTTCATCGCGCGGCAAAACCTGGTCTTCCATCGGGTCACTCTCTTCCTGCAAGCCACTCTCGATGGCGGATTTGATCGCCTCCCGCGTCACACCTTTGCGATTGGGCCCGTCTGCGATCCCCGCGATGACGGATTTGCCTCGTTTCACATTGCCACGCACCTGCGTTTCGTAGCCGTTGGTCTCGTCCTCCGCTTCCGGGCGATCCCCTTGGCCGTGGCCACGGCCCTGCCCGTTACCCTTGCTGAACATGTCAGACCAGCCGTCCCCCTGACAACCTTGGCAGCCGTCACCATCGCACTGTTTGCAATTCATCGAATCCTTGCATTGGGACAGGCTGTCCATCGCGGATTCCAAGTCCTGCAACTCACTCATCTCATCCTGCATTTGTTGCAACTGATCGCTCAGTTCCTGCATCGCGTCGGAAGCAGCCTGTGGGTCACCGTTGCTCATCGCGTCAGAAGCGGCTTGCATCGCATCCGCCATCTGTTGCATCTGCTGCATCTGACTGTCTTGTTCGCGCATCTCATTCAGTTGCTGCTGCAACTTGGCCGCATCGGCGGAACGTCCCTCCCGTTTGGCCTGATCGATCTGCCGCTGCAGGTCTTGTTTTTTCCTTTCGTGGGCCTCGGCCGCCTTCTTCAACTGATCCGCGAGCTTCTTCGCTTGCTTCGCCAGCTGCTCCTTTTCTTTCTCCGTCAGCTTGCCGTCTTTCAGCTTCTGAACCAGCTTGTTGATCTCCTCGGCAGCTTTTCCGAACTTACCATCCTGAATCTGTTTTGCGATCTTGTCGGCCGGTCCCGCACCCAAGCCCTTCATCTGTGACATCAACTTTCGCATTTGATCGGGCGTTCCGAGGCGCTCGCGACGTTCTTCGAGCTGATCTTTGATGTCGTTGAGCTTGATCAACGCCTCCTTGCGACCGAGTTGCTGATCTTTGGAAATCTTGTCCAGCTTCGCTTCCATGGACTCGAACAACTCGCGGGCCTCTTCCAAACCCTTGGCGGCCGCGGTGCGTTTCTGTTGCGCGATCCGTTTCTTGAGTTCTTCGGCCGCGCTCTTCACCTGACGTACTTCGGAGACGTTTGTCTCCGGTGCGAGCGTCGGCGTGTCTTGCGAACGCGGCTCCACCACCATGATCATCGCGGCCAGAATGGGAAGCACGGCCAGCGGCAACCAAGCAACACGTTTGGGCTGCAATGAGAACGCTTCCGCCACATTGAGCGATGCCGCGCGGGCTTCCGCGTCTTTCGCGAGCGCACGTCCCGCGGGAGATTCGCTGAGGTCATCGCCAAGTGACATCGCACTGCTGACACGTTCCTTCAGCCCGCAACGACGATCGATTTCCATCGCAACGCGTTGTTGTGACGGGCACTTTCGCCACGCCAGCGACCCTGCAACCAAGAACGCGAGTGCAATCATCCCACCAACCCAAGCCGTTGCCCACATCGTCGCGTCCACGATACTGCCGTTGATCTCGATCGGCACGATCGCCGGAACCGCGATCGCGACGGCCGAAACCAAGAAGGCGACGAACAGCGACCAAGACAGAGCGTGGCCAAAGTGCCCCAAAAAGAGCCGTCGTTGAGCAGACCGAATGAGCGAGTCCATCGGGATGACCTTCATGGGTTTGCGTTGGAGTCCAGGCTTTCGCCCCACGAGCATTGAGCGTCGAATCGTACGGACGGCGCGATCGCCTTCACCCCGGCGCCCGCCGATCCAGTTTAGCAAATAGTTCTTCCAGGCTGACGGTCCACCCGGGCAAGACCTCACCTCCGTCAATGGACGCCACCTCATCGTAAACGACATAGTCATCGGCGGAGGTGAAGACCGCGACCGTGCGACCACGCGGGTCAACGAACCACGCGAGTTCGACACCGGCATGGAAATACTCTCGTCTCTTACGAGCCATCTCGCTGCGCGTGTTGCTGACGCTGAGGACTTCGATCACGAAGTTGGGAACCAGATCGGGGATCGGCGCTTCAGGAACTCGCCCGTTTGGCAAACGGTCCCAACGAACAAACGCGACATCCGGCCCACGAATGGTATCGTCAAACAAGCGGGTCATCCCATCCGCCCCCGTCGCCAAGCCGAGGTCGTTCGCCTCAAGAAAAACTTGAAGCCAGTGTCCCAGCACCATCGCCAACAACGATTCTTGCCATCCCATCGCCTTCTCCACCAGCGTGCGGTCGACCAACTCGTAGAGGCGCCCCTCCGTGTTGCGAATCCGCGTGACGTCTTCCATGGTCGCGGTGCCCGGAACCGGTTCCATGCGCACACGCGATGCAGGAATCCCACCCAAATCCACCAAACGATCTTCCATCGAAAGCGACAGCACCGGATTCATCAGAAACTTCCCTTGACCCTCTCGCAGGGGAACACGCGAGGCTTGAGAACGAACAGTCGCGTGTTTCACAACCCTCGATTATAGCCGATTGGGGCGGTATCGCACGGAGAGACGCGGGTTCTCGACCTGCAAGGCACGAGAATGACCTGCAGGGCACGGGGATTCTGCCCCTCGTTGCAACGTTGGCGATTGTCGCCGACTTCGCCGAAGTCGGATTCGGGCACCACCAACCCGTTCGTTCCAGCAGGCGTGTCCCCAAAGCCGAAGAGATCAAACCGCGCGGGTCTCGCGCGGACCTGCGTTCGGCGAACGCAGCGACTGTCGCCGATTTCGCCGAAATCGGATCCGGCTGTATCGTTGCGCCCGATTCACCCTTGCACAGTCGCATGACATGGCGAAACTAGTCGTGTGAACGCGAGGTGATGATCACTCCCCTACGCCACGCCACTTTTCATCCTCATCCGATTCAAAAGCGATGGCCGATCCTGAGGTCTACGGTCAAGTCTTCGACCGACACGCGGAACTCGGTATCCACGAGGGCATCCGCCCGCACGGGTCGCAGGCGGGAACAATCACCTTCCTCACCATGCGCTTGCGCGACTCGATCCCACGCGAAGTGATCCATCGCTGGGACCGAGAACGAATCGCATTCTTGCAACGCTGTGGTGTCACGGATTTCAAAGACTGGCGAGATGGCCGCGAACGCTTGAATCCGTCCGATCGCGCCCGTTTCGAGAAGCAGTTTCGCCGTGCCCGCGAAACCTGTTTGGATGAATGTCGAGGCGTTTGCGAACTCGAAGATCCAATGAACGCGACGATCGTCGCGGAGTGTTTGCAGCGTCTTGACGGCGAGCGCTATCACCTGGGTGACTACGTGATCATGCCAAATCACATGCATGTGTTGGCGGTGTTTCCGAATCAAGAGCGGATGACACGGCAGTGTGCGTCATGGATGCGCTACACGGCACGAACGATCAACGAACGGATCGGTCGGGAAGGACTTCTTTGGCAATCAGAAGCGTTTGATCATCTCGTTCGCAATGAGGCACAGCTGAACGACTTGCGGGATTACATCCGCGAGAATCCCAGCAAGGCCAATCTGAAAGCAGGGCAGTTCTTCTACCATGCCTCCGGCGGTGCGTTTTGAGCTGACAGTCGCCGACTTCGCCGAAGTCGGGTCACGACGCGACAGAACCCATTGTCCGGGTCGAGCTCCCGCAGCCACTCGAGGCCCAACCCAGCGCGGGTTTGCGCGGACCTGCGTTCGGCGAACGCAGCGACTGTCGCCGACTTCGCCGAAGTCGGGTCACGACGCGACAGAACCCATTGTCCGGGTCGAGCTCCCGCAGCCCATCGCTCCACCCGCGGCACAGGCACCAAGCAAACACGCCGCCTGCCGCCAGAACCACAAGCCACACCACCTTCGGGCCGCGAGACGGCGAGATCACACCCCCTAGTCATGACCCCACCTCACAACCGCGTCATTTTCCCCAAATATCACATCTTTCCAGGTTGATTGTGACGATTGGAGCGATTTTGCTAGACGCCTGAGAGGATCCCTCCATTTGACAAGGGATCGTTCTGCGCGTCACGAGGCGAGAAGGACCGGTGGTTGGACGCTGGTCGCAGTGGCTTTCGCGCAGGGAAATCAACGTAGGCAGCGAGTTTTCTTCAACAGGATTCAGGCGTGAGTATTCGCAAGTTGTTCAGTCGTGCAGCCCGTCGTCCGCAACGCAACAAAGCGGAGCGTCGTCGACGGATCCTGCGGAAGCGGTTGCTCATGCAGGAGTCCTTGGAAGAACGGCGTCTCCTGGCAGTCATGGCCAACGATGACTTCTTCGACGTGTCCGAAGACAGCAACACCGTGATCTTCGATGTGCTCGCTAATGACGAAGATGCGGCGGGTGCGATTGGAGGCGCGTCGTTGGAAATAGTTTCAGTTGCCGTGGCCGCAGGTGGAACAGCGGTCATCGACACCTCGGGTGTGCGAGATCGGATCGCTTTCACACCCGCACCCGACTTCAACGGCTCCGCCCTATTCACGTACGTTATCGATGACACGGCAGATGGGCAGTTGGTCCTGAAGACGGGAGGTGTGACCGTCAATGTCACGGACGTCAATGACCCGCCAACGGCGATGGGTGAGGATCTGGGCAGCATCGGAAGAGAGGACGCACCAACGACCATATCTCTGTTCTCTCTCTCTCAAAACGACTCGCCAGGGCCGGCGAACGAAAGCAGTCAGACCTTATCGATTGTCAACCTGTCTGCCAACTCAACGGGAGGCGGAACGCTTGCCGTTGCTGGCTCCAGCATCAACTACACGCCACCTGCCAACTTCAACGGAACGGATACGTTTACCTACGAGGTGCAGGACAACGGCACAACGAACGGTGCGGCCGATGCAAAGACATCGAACACGGTCACGGCGACGCTCACCGTCACCCCCGTGAACGATGCTCCAATTCCGGGCTTCTTTGACGGCAACGGATCGTCGACGACTCCCTTCATCATCAATGTGAGCGGGCTGTTCCCCTCGTCTCAAACGGGACCCGTCCACGCTGCCGGGTCGGCCGACGATGAGTCGGGTCAGACGCTGTCTTTTGCAGGCGTAGCCTCGAGTTCTGTTCAGGGCGGAAGTGTAAGGCTGGATAACAATGGAACGCCGGCGAATCCCGACGACGACGTCATTGAGTATGTCGCCCCTAGTCCTGCGTTTAGCGGGGCAGATAGCTTCACCTACACCCTGATGGATTCGGGAGGAACGGCGAATGGCGGCATCGACAGCGCGACCGGGACGATCAATCTCAACATCACCGCACCACCGCCTCCCCCAGGCACATCCGCGAGGGTGGATCTCAACGGGAACCTGGTGATCGATGACCCTGCGGGAAACGACAACCAGTTCCGTATTGAAGTGGATGCCAATGACCCAACCTTGCTCAGGATCAGCGACCCGAACTCTCCCTTGGCCGCCGGCCCGGGTGCGACGCAGGATGGCGATGATGTCTTGATCCCAATTGCCAGCATCACGGGGGAACTCGTTGTCAATGGTGGCGATGGGGATGATGAGCTGGAACTCGACTTCAGCAACGGCAATCCGATTCCTGCCGGTGGCGTGCAGTTCAACGGCGGCGGTCAAAGTGGTCCGGCTGGTGACATTCTGTCGGTCATCGGAACGTTCTCGAACCAGACCTTCGACTTTCAGCCTCCCGGGCCGGACGGCAACAACGGCAGCATCACCGTGGATGGTTCGGTCGTCACCTTCACGGGCTTGGAACCGATCAACGCGGGCAACTCGGTCAACACCATTTTGAATCTGCCGGCTGGGCTGGCCAACAACGCGGTCCTGCGAAACAGCGCCGTCGCGGGCGAGATTGAAATCATCGACAACGGCGCCACGTTTGAAGACACGGTCATTCCCAACCCGACCGGTTCGCTGACGGTGAACCTCGGCGATCAAGGCGACCTTCTGAACGTCGAAACGCTCGATTCAGGCTTTGACGCGAGTCTGATCATCGCCGGTGGTGCAGGTAGCGACACCGTCAATCTAAACGGGGCCACCACGATCGACTTGGGGTCAGGATCCCTTGCTGTTGACTCCTTTGTCGAAACCACCAACCTGACAGGGAACGTGACTGCGGACGGCCAAACTTATGCAGGCCCCGTCTTTCTTGCCGATGACGTGACGCTGAACAGCAGCGGTACCAATGGAAATGTCGTTCTTCTTCAGAACGTCGACGGAGCGCAGTCGCTGACTCTCAATGCCAGCGGCACCACGACGTTTCTTGGCGCTGTTGGCGTCGGCACCCCTTTGACCAGCCTGACCACCGACGCAGCTGGATCGACCGCGATCAACGGCGGCGCGATCACGACCACGGGAGTGCAAACCTACAATGACAACGTCACCGTTGGGGCTGACATTAGCTTCACGGCAACGACGGTTAGCTTCAACGAGAACCTCAATAGCGACGCCGGCAACAACCGCGCCGTCACCGTCACGGGCGACGCGGTGGTCGGCGACGGGCCCGGTGACTACATCGGGAACGCCGATGCCTTGCAAAGCTTCGTGGTGACGGGGACAACCGCGTTCAATTCGATACGCGTTGCGGCGGACACGGTCACAACCGTGGGCCTTCAGGTTTACACCGGTCCCGTCACGCTGGCGGGTGACGACACACGTTTGACAAGCACTGGCGGCGCGGACATCAGTTTCCTTTCGACCGTCGATGGAGCCGATACGCTGGTCATCAACACATCGGCTGGCACCGTGATGTTTAGCGATCTCGTTGGTGGGACGACGCCGCTGACGAGCATTGAATCCGATGCCGGAGGATTCACGCAGTTTGACGGCGCATCGGTCACCACGACGGGTTCACAAACCTACAACAACACGGTGGTCTTTGGCGTCGACCTGACCATGACCGGTGATGGGATCGACTTGGCAGGCGATGTCACCAGTCAGATCGCCTCACAGCTGACGATCGATGGCGGCGCGACGAATTCGACCATCGGAGGCGAGATCCTTGGGGACTTTGACTTGGTGAAAGAAGGCTCGGGAGAGTTAACGCTCGCTCGCGAGAGCCTCAACTTCACCGGCGAAGTCAACGTGGACGAGGGGACGCTCAACCTGGGGACTTACCAGTTTGGCAACCCATTGCGTTCAGTACCCGTTTTCTCGCTCGATTCAGGAACGCTCGACGCCACGGGCCTGAACAAT
>JBCCYK010000053.1:0-29672 GCA_039189905.1 Planctomycetota bacterium | reverse complement strand
GGACGCCAGCGCGCTTGCGGATTTTACCTACCTATCGTTGATCCTGCTTCGTGGCTTGCCTCCCAAACGTGCCGCCGAAGAAGCGATCCGTTTGTCGCCCTACATTGGCGAAGATGTCCCGGTTCGAGGTGTCTTCGAGCCACTGGGGTTATCGGTCCTGTCCCGCAAGCCGTAATGCCGCGTCGAGGAGATCTGCTGTCGCCATGCTTGTTTCGAAACACAGAGTCGCAGAGACCACAGAGAGGGCGGTCATGCTGCATCACACCTTCGAACGCACCTGCCCCTTTCGGCGTCTCGACATGCTTGTTGGCCTTCCTTCGATTGGTTCTCGCGGTCTCCTTGCCCAGCTGTTGCTCGTCGGCGCCCTGCTCTTGCTCGTCGGCTTGGTACCGTTGCGAAACCTGCTCGCCCAGGAAAACGATCTCCGTGCGCCGGTCTCGCAAGAGATCTCGTATATGCGTGACATCGAGCCGATTCTCGAATCCTACTGCTTTGACTGCCATGGGTATGGAGAATCCGAGGGCGGGTTGACGTTGGATTCGTATCCATCCGAGGAAGCTCGACTCGCGGATCCGTCGACGTGGCTTGCTGTGCTCAAGAACGTTCGCGCGGACGTCATGCCTCCCGACGGCGCCGAACGGCCCAGCGCCGACCAAGAGCGGTTGCTTGCCACATGGATCAAGACGCAAGTGTTTCGCACGGATCCAGAGATGCCCGATCCGGGGCACGTGACCTTGCATCGGCTCAATCGCCTGGAATACCGCAACACCATTCGCGAATTGATGGGGGTCGACTACGACACCAGTGTCGAGTTTCCACCGGATGATTCGGGTGACGGCTTTGATAACAACGCCGACGCCCTCTCTATCTCACCGCTGCTCACGGAGAAATACCTCCTCGCGGCCGCCGATATTGTCGATCGTGCGGTGCCAAAGGTATCGCGAGTGGTGTCATCCTTGACCATCGATCCGACTCGCTTCGGTGCCGCCGCAAAACGTGGTTGGTCGTTCGACGAACCCGCGACCGCATCAACAACCTTTCAAACCGCCCAGCGGGCAGACTATCGGTTGACCATTCCCTTTGATATTCGAAGCAGTTTCAACTTCAACGACAGTCGAGCCTCCGTGACCTTTCGGCTGGACGGCGAGCCGTTCTTTGAGAAGCCCTATCAGTGGAACCCGAACCAAAGCGGCTTGGCACGGTTTGCGACGGAACTGAGTGAGGGAGAACACACGCTCCAAGTGGTGGTCACTCCCAAGAAAAAGGCAAGCAAGGAACTCGACGGCAAACCCATTGCGATCGACGACGGGACGTTTGTTCGTCTGGCGCTTCAACCGATCCTGGTCGAGGGCCCGCTGGATCGCAGCAGATGGAACGTACCCAGCAACTATCACCGGTTCTTTCCACGCACCGAACCGCCGTCAGATTGGTTCGAGCAGAATCGATACGCACGCGAAGTACTGACGGATTTTTGCGGACGCGCATTCCGCCGACCTGTCGACGATGGGTTCCTCAACCGCTTGTTGAGCCTGGCAGGATTTGGTCAGGCCCCGCGCGTTGGGACGCCCGTCGACGCGAATGAAGATTCGTTTGAGTTGAAGATCGCTCGCGCCATGACGGCGGCCCTGGCGTCACCCCGGTTTCTGTTTCGTATTGAGCAGCCTGCACCCGACTCGACCGACCGGTTCCCCTTGGTCGACGAATATGCGTTGGCGTCCCGATTGTCGTACTTGCTGTGGTCTTCGATGCCCGACAATCAACTCTTCGAGCTCGCTCGCGACGGGCAACTCCGTGCGAACCTTCCGCGGGAAATTTCCCGCATGCTTGCCGATGAGCGATCGTCCGCTTTCATCGACAACTTCGTCGGTCAGTGGTTACAGACTCGGGATGTGGAGACCGTTTCGATTGACGCGCTCGCCGCGCTCGGCTTACGCGAGGAGTACGACCAGATTCGCGACTACCTGCGGACCGTACCCGATGGCTTCAGCCGGCCCGGTGATGAAGTGGAACAGCGCCAGAAAGATGCATACCAACGCTACCGAGAGTTGCGACGCTATCGCGATGCGTTGGATCAAAGGTCGAGAGTCGATATGGGTCGGCAGACGCGCGCCTTTTTTGCTTATGTCATTCGCGAGGACCGAAGCCTGCTGGAACTGTTGGACGCCGATTACGAGTTCTTGAATGATCGCCTCGCCAAACACTATGGAATCACGCCCGCGGATTCGGCGGGAACGAGGCTCGATGGCGATTTACGCAAAGTCAGCCTGCCCGCCGAGAGTCCTTATGGTGGTGTGCTGACACAAGGCACGTTTCTGCTCGTCACGTCGAACCCGACGCGCACCTCACCGGTGAAACGCGGGCTGTTCATTCTGGACAATATCCTCGGCACACCCGCACCGCCAGCGCCGGCCGAAGTCCCGGAGCTGGAAGCCGCCGCCGAAACCCAAGAACACGCTAAGACCACACTACGAGACTTGCTTGAAATCCATCGTCGTGAAGCCCTTTGCCAGTCGTGCCATGCGCGGTTCGACCCCTTGGGACTCGCGTTTGAGAACTTCACGGCGATTGGGACTTGGCGCAACACCGAGAACGGGGCCGCTGTGGACGCGTCGGGGCAATTGATCAGCGGGGAGCCATTCCGCGATGTCCAGGAACTGAAGTCAATCCTGGTTGGTTCGCGTCGGCTTGATTTCTATCGTTGCCTTAGCGAACGCCTGTTATCCTATGCGATCGGTCGAAGCCTCAGCTTTGGAGACGAACTGTCGCTGGATCGGATTGTGGAGGAACTGGAAGCAAACGGCGGACGAGCATCGACGCTCATTCGGGGAGTCATTGCTTCCAGTGCGTTTCAGCGAATGCGTGTCGCGTCAGGAGACGTCGCCAGCACTCGCTAACATCATTAAGTCCGGGCAGCAACCCTTTCGATTGGGCGTCATCATGAATCCATCCTCGCCAATCAGAACCGAAGACCCCAGAACCGGCGTGATGCGCCGCCGGTTCCTGAAGGGGCTCGGCGTCGCGATCGCGCTGCCAAGTCTTGAATCGTTTGGCCCAACGGCGACTGCGAGTGGTGCCAGCGTGGCTACGCCCATCCGATCCGCCTTCATCTACGTCCCCAACGGTGCGCAGCAAGACCGCTGGTTTCCTTCCGGTAGCGGCAGTGACTTCCGACTCAACACGTCCATGAAGCCGCTTGAATCCATGCGGTCTCAGATTCAAGTCATCTCCGGTCTTGATCATCAGCATGCCGAGTCGGGGCCCGACGGGGCGGGAGACCACGCACGTGCCAACGCCACGTTCCTAACGGGGATGCGTGCCCGCAAAACGTCCAGTTCGAACATTCACGTCGGACAATCGATCGATCAGGTCATCGCGGAACGAATCGGCCAACAGACGCGGTTCGCTTCCCTGGAGCTGACCTGCGATTCCATTCGCAAATCCGGACGATGTGACTCGGGGTACTCGTGCGCCTATCAATACAACATTTCTTGGCGCACCCCCGTGACGCCGATGGCACCCGAGCCGAACCCACGCAGGGTCTTTGAGAGGCTGTTTGGGCAGCAAGACGCGGTTGGAAAACGCGAGCAGGCTCGGCGTCGCGCCGAACAGCAATCCTTGCTCGACTTCGTTCTCGACGACGCCAGGTCGCTCCAGAAACAGCTGGGCAAAAGCGATCTCCAAAAAGTTGATGAGTATGTCAGCGGCATTCGAGAAATCGAGAAGCGAATCGAGCGGATGGAACGTTACCCGAAGCCGAAGCGTCCGGACATGCTGGTGCCTGAGGAAACCCCACAAGACTATGCCGGACACATCGACATCATGTTCGACTTGCTTGCCGTTGCCTTCCAAACGGACACGACGCGAGTTGCAACGCTCTTGCTGGCTCATGATGGATCCAATCGCGCGTTCCCAGAGCTTGGGATTCAAGAGGGCCACCACTACCTGACCCACCGACAAGAACAAGAGTATGCTCGCGAACGAGTCGCACGGATTGATGTTTTCTACATGCAGCGTTTTGCAAGGTTCTTGCAACGACTCGCCGACCTGAAGGAGCCCGATGGCAGTTCGGTCCTTCAAAACAGCATGATTGTTTATGGAAGCGGGATCGCGGACGCCAACCGGCATACCCATGACAATCTGCCCGTCATCTTGGCCGGCCAGGGCGGTGGTCAATTGCAGGCCGGGCAGTTTCTCCAGGCGTCTGCTCAGCCCATGTCCAACCTCTTCTTGTCGCTTGCCGATAAGATGGGGCTGAGGGATCTTGAGCGATTTGGTGACTCAACCGGACGGCTTGCCGGCATCTGATTGGTTCAAACGCTGGCCGCAATCGCTTCTTTCGACGACACCCGCGTGTTCCCATCACCCCCGGAAGACCAGCTGATGATGTCCTTTGTTTCTCGTAGCCTGGCGTTCCTTTCTCTATTCGTCTGCCTTCGGATGCAGGCGGAGACGCCCGTTGACATCACGACGGTCGATCTCTCCGGTCACTTGGATCGTCACGTTGTCATCGCGGCGGGAACACCTGACACCTATCAGGGCCACCCCACCACGATCTTGATGCCGGACAAGCAAACTCTGTTCTGTGTTTGGAGCATCAACCATGGTGGCCACGCGGGACCGATGGCACGCAGCGATGATGGCGGGCTGTCGTGGACACGTCTGGACGAGAAGCTGCCGAAGAATTTTGAGACGCATCAGAACTGCCCCAGCATCTATCGCATCGTCGATCCCGATGGGAAGGCTCGCTTGTGGGTCTATTCCGCCGCCTTGGGTCAGCGAGGCGGTCCGGGGATGCCCAGCATCATGAGTGAGGATGAGGGAAAGACGTGGAAGGAAATGCCACCGCTGAACTTCCCTTGCGTGATGACCTTTAGCAGTGTGGTGCGTCTGAAAGATGGACGCACCTTGGGGCTCTACCACAAAGGACCGGAAGGCAAAGACCGTCCTCCACTGCGCGTTCTTCAGACCATCACGTCTGACGGCGGGTTCACATGGTCTGAGCCCCGCGTCGTCGCAAGCGTCGATGGCAAGAACCCCTGCGAGCCCTTTGTCTTTCGCAGCCCTGACGGAAACGAGCTCTGTTGCTTGTTGCGTGAGAACACGCACACCGGGCGAAGCCTGATGATGTTTTCCAACGATGAAGGCCAAAGCTGGTCGACGCCCGTCGACACGTCTTGGGGCTTGACTGGCGATCGTCATATGGGCGTGCGCATGCCTGACGGACGTTACCTGTTTGCGTTTCGTGACCAAGCCATTGGCAGTCCGACGCGCGGTCACTTCGTTGCGTGGGTCGGTGACTACGAACAACTGCGAGCCGCCGAGCCAGGTGATTACCGGATCAAGCTCCTGCACAGTTACGCCAAGAAAACGCGCGACTGCGGGTATCCGGGCGTGGAACTGCTGCCCGATGGCACCCTTGTGGCGACCACTTACATCAAACATCGCCCTGGGCCTGAGAAGCACTCGGTCGTTTCCACGCGGTTCCAGATCCGTGAGACCGACGCGTTGGCGGGACATGCCAAGACAACGGGGCGAGGTGGCTCGCGTGGCATTCCCGAAACAGACATCGGATTGCCCGGCGAAGGTCCCATCCGGAGACAAGACTGGTTCCACAAGGTTTGGGATCGACAACGGGCCAAGTTTCAATCGGAAGCACCTGAGCAGAGCGGTGCCGTCGTGTTCCTTGGCGACTCGATCACCCAGGGCTGGAACCAGCTCTTGCCGCAATCGTTTCCAAGCCTACGCGTTGCGAACCGAGGCATCAGTGGCGACACCACGCGCGGCATGTTGATTCGCCTGCAAGATGACGTGCTCTGGCTTGACCCCGCGGCCATCGTGCTTCTGATGGGAACCAATGACCTGGATGAACAAGACACCCCGCCCGCTGTCATTGTCAGAAACGTGCGTCGCATCCTGGAGCGGATCGCTTTCTCACACCCGAAGGTACCCGTCGTTCTTTGCGCCGTGATGCCCAGTGACCCAAGCAAGAATCGTCCACCGGAGAAGATCCGTGCGGTGAATGAGGGTCTGTCGAAGCTGCCGCTGGCGTTCCCCCAGGCGACCTATCTGGACACGTTCACGCTCTTTGCCGACGAACGTGGCAATGCCAAGTCGCAGGAGTTCCCCGATCTGCTTCATCCCAACGAAACTGGTTACGCGAAGTGGGCGGGCGCATTGCGTCCGCTTTTTGCCACCTTTGGATTGCTCGATCAAGAGGCAAGCTCCGTGGTGATCCGCGGCACGGAGTCACTTCTGTTCAATGGTCGCGATTTGACGGGTTGGCGTTATCGAACATCCACCGAGAAGGATCGACGGAGCTCGGAGCGACTTTCCAATCGCAAAGAGAATCCCATCGCATGGCCCTTGTTCGACGCAGATCAGCCCTTCGATGGCCAGACGCGATCGTCGGATGGACGCTACCGCGTGGTGGCTGATCGCTTGGTGGTGACGACACCGGTGGAGGGACGCCGGATTCAACAGATCTGGACCCAGAAAGAGTTCTCGTCCACGCCCGGTTTTACCCTGCGACTCCAGTTTCGATGCACGCCCAATGCCGACAGCGGTGTTTTTGTCTGCGGTCGCCAATTGCAATGCCGTGATTACCTGCTCGCTGGCCCATACACCGGTCTAACACAGTATCGCCAAGGCGACTGGAACGATCTGGTGGTGGTGGTCCGCGACGGCAAAGCGACTGCAGCGGTCAATGGCCAAACCATCGAGACCGATTGGGAGGTCCCCGCGAAGGGCCCCATTGGCTTGGAAGGCGATCGAGGTCAAGTCGAATACCGCGCCATCCGTTTCGAGTCCGCCGCGCTGCCCACACGCAGTCCGTGACGGGTTGATCGCGATGCAGCGCCGGGGCGACGATTTCATCTCGAAGGTGACCGTCCACGTGGTCACGATTCTTCGCCCAGCGAGGGGCCACCGAATCGGGCGCCCTCGTCCGCTTCATCTTCGTCCTCCTCATCGATCGGCGAATGCAACGCGGTGAGAAGGACTTTCCACGGCAAAAGGCAGCACTTTTGCCGATTCGGTGCCAGTTTTGGGCCGAACAGGTCCAGCATCTGTTCCGCCGTGAACGCCTTCACTTCCTCCAGCGATTTGCCTTCGATCTCCTCGACCATCATTGACGCGGAGGCCTGGCTGATCACGCAGCCCTCGCCTTCGAACCAGGCCTCGACGACCTCGCCATTGGGACTCAGCTTCAAATCGATGTGGATCTTATCCCCACAGAGCGGGTTACTGCCCTCATGTGCGTGCGTGGCATCACGCAAGAGCCCGCGGTGATAGGGGTCCTCATAGTGGTCCAGCACATGCTCTTCATGAATGTCTTGTCTGTCGCCCACCAACGCGTGCTTTCTATCGATTTAAAGTTAGCGTTCCCTCAACGCACCGCCACTCATCCCAATCGCCTGCGAAGGTCAGGGATAATCTCGCGAGGCACAAACTTCGCCAGCCGGTCATCATCGTCGCTCAGGGATGCGATCTGTTTCAACAGCGAGCTGCTGACGTGAGCGAAACGCTCGTCGGCCATCAGAAAAACCGTTTCGATCTCCGCGTCCAATTGGCGATTGGCCATCATCATGGTGAATTCGCCCGCGATATCCGTCAACGGACGAATGCCACGGACCATGACCCGTGCCCCCAAACTGCCGACGAAGTCAACCGCCAGGCCGTCAAAGGTCCTCACGTCAACTTGAGGCCAAGGCTTCGTCACCCGTTGCACCAGTTCGATACGCTGCTCGTTCGAAAACAACGGTTTCTTGTCAGCGTTGATCCCAATGCCAATCACCAAGCGGTCAAACAGCCCGGCCGCGCGTTCGATGATGTGCAAATGCCCCAGCGTGATCGGATCAAAGGAACCGGTGTACACCGCCACGCGGGTTGGCGTGACAGCCGCATCGACGGCGGACGGAGCTTGTTGTGGGAAACCAGATGCCGAATCAGTCATGAGCGATGGGAGCGTCCGGTTGGTCGCCGGTAGGAGCGGAAGCGGACACGGGAGGGAAGAACCAAGATTGGATCACCAACATAATGGCCCCCGTCACGAGAAGTGAGTCGGCGATGTTGAAATTGGGCCACTGAAGGTCATCCGATGCTTGCCAGAGAATCCAGTCGCGGACACCGCTTCGCCACGCCTCGGGCATCCCAGATTGCCACCAAAGGCCCATGCGATCGTACAGATTGCCGATGATGCCGCCGCCAACGAAACCGAGCGC
This sequence comes from Planctomycetota bacterium, assembly GCA_039189905.1. Taxonomy (GTDB): domain Bacteria; phylum Planctomycetota; class Planctomycetia; order Pirellulales; family Pirellulaceae; genus Rhodopirellula. Next base: position 21,453 of record JBCCYK010000053.1, on the reverse strand, counting down.
AACCGTCAGCCACCACGACTGGGCGGCTCGGAACCAGAACAACCAGGTCAGGATCCCGATCGCGGCGACAACGGAAATCACCGCGAACAGCGTCCCCTTGCCCGCTCCGATTCCGAAGACGGCCCCAATATTGACGGCGGTTTCGATGCCAAAATAGCCCTCGATGACCCAGTGGATCCCGCGGTCGCCCGGCAGCCCACGCCAGGCAAAAATCGCGTGTTTAGTCCATAAATCCACGATCCCACCAGCAAGGGCCAGTGTCGCAAACAGCATGGCTTGCGGTCGCAGGCTGGATTGTGCGACGTTCTGAGAGTCGGGACTGACGTCGTCCGAAGCGGAAACCCCGCCGATTTTGGCCGTCTCGGCGGAATCACGGGACTCCTGAGAAACGCTTGGATCCGTGGAAACTTTCAAAACCGTTGAGGCCATCGTGAACTATCCACTCCGGGGGCGAAAATCGGCGTTTTTGGAACGTCCGACGCACGGTAAATTGCCAGGCCTAGTTTTCCCAGTCCGATTTGGTCGTCATCTCGGCCAAATCGATCTATCTTGTGGGCAGAGATCTCCTCGTCGATCGTAGGCCGGAAGCGTTCCGACCCCGCCCGACGCCACGGTGGAATGTCATGCTGAAGTCGCTCGAAAAACACAACGAAACTCGCACGGACTTGGCGTTTCAACGCTGCGTCAACCCGAGTTGCGCGGCCACTTACGAGGCCGATACCATTCGCACCTCTTGTGACCGCTGCGGCGACCTGTTGGACATCGCTTACGACTGGGATCGAGCCGCGCTTCCGGAACGGTTGTCAGACTTCGAAGCGATGTGGAGCCAACGGACCAACCCGATCCGCTTCAGTGGGGTTTGGCGTTTCCACGAACTGCTGCCCTTCGCACCCCACGACAAGATCGTCACGGTCGGCGAGGGTCAGACGCTTCTCCAGTGCGCCGACATGGTCGGGCAGTACGTGGGCATGGACGCCAGCAACCTGCACCTGCAGTACGAGGGCATGAATCCATCGGGAAGTTTCAAGGACAATGGCATGTGCGCGGCGATCACGCATGCCACCATGATGGGAGCGCGCCGGGCCGCCTGCGCCAGCACAGGCAACACGTCTGCTTCGCTGGCACTCTACTGCAGTGCGACGCAAGCGATGAAAGCCATCATCTTCATCGGCAGTGGGAAGATCTCTTATGGCAAGCTCAGCCAAGCGCTCGACTATGGGGCGCTCACCGTTCAGATCGCAGGCGACTTTGATGACGCGATGATCCGCGTTCGGCAGGTCGCGAAGGAACTCGGCATCTACCTGGTCAACAGCGTGAATCCGTTTCGCTTGGAAGGCCAAAAGACGGTCATGTATCGCGTGCTGGAAGCTCTTCGATGGGAAGTTCCCGATTGGATCGTGGTGCCCGGCGGGAACCTTGGGAACTCGTCCGCGTTTGGCAAGGCTTTCATGGAATTGAAGCAGCACGGTCTCATCGACCGCATGCCGCGATTGGCCGTGATCAATGCCGGCGGTGCCGACACACTCTATGAGTTGGTGGAACGCCGTGGTGTTCGCTGGAACGGTGGCAACGTCGAAATGACCCCCATCGTCGATTACAACGACCAAATGGATCGCGAAGGGCTGCGAGCCGACACCATCGCCAGCGCGATTGAAATCAATCGCCCGGTCAACCTCAAGAAGTGCTTGCGGGCCCTGGAGGTGATGGATGGCGTTGTTCGCCAAGTCAGCGACCAAGAGATCCTGGATGCCAAGGCCAAGATCGGCGCAGGCGGTTTCGGTTGTGAACCCGCTTCGGCCGCCAGCGTCGCCGGCGCGAAACTGCTTCGCCGCGAAGGCGTCATCGCACCTTCGGATCGCGTCGTCTGTGTCCTGACCGGTCACGAATTGAAAGACCCAACCGCGACCGTCGCCTATCACACCACGGACCAGGAACTCTTCAATCAGACACTCGCCAGTCGCGGCGTCACCAAGGCCAGCCATGCCAACCGAGCCGTCGCCGTGCCGAATGAACTGGATGACATCATCAAGGCCATCGAGTTGTATTCGTAGGTCTCAGGTTGCGATCCAAAATCCGTTTTGTGCTGCCACTTCATCGTCGGCAGTTTCACGCAAACGGGAGATGCGATCGCCAACTCATGCGTGGCGTGGCACAACACGGTGAAAATGCAACTGCACTTCGCGGTCCACGACGCGCCGAACACCTTCCACCAAACAAGTGGGTTCGTTCTCAGATTCCCCACGTGCAACGATGGTTTCGAGGGGGGTCCCCGGTGCCACGGAGAACGTCCGTTGGTTGATGGTTTGATTCCCGGCGTCCAGCTCGGGGATGATGAAGTGGCAGGTCGCGCCGTATGTCAACATTCTTGCGTTGTACGCGTCATGATAAGGCCGAAAGCCCGGGAAACCTGGTAGCAAGCCATGATGCAGGTTGATGATCCGCCCACCGGCATACTGCCAACAACTTTCCGCTGGCAGAATCCGCATGTATCGAGCAAGGATCAGATAGTCGACCTCGAATTCGTCCAAAACCTTCAACATTGCCGTGTCGTCGGCAGCCCCTTTCTCGTTCCCGATCATGCGGTACTGAGAACCGAATTCAGCCGCCAATCCCGATAGCTTCTTGCGATTCGAAATCACGACCGGGACTTCCGCGTGGATCAACCCGTCCCGCACGGCCGCCAAGACCGCTCGCGGTGTGTGGTCCACGAACGTGCATGCCACCGCGATTCGTGTTCTTTTCGCGGTGCCATCCGCATGCCACTTGCGATCGGGACTCCATGTTCGGATCGATAACCCGGTGTAGTCGCCGATCTGCCGCATTGCATCGACCAGCTGAAAAAACTGCGATTGTTTCTCGTCAACGTCGATCACGATGCGACACAGCATGGCGAACAACTCTCGTTCGTCATGGTCGTACATCTGGATTTCCGAGATCCTGGCTCCCTGGCCCGTCACATGGTGAATGATGGGATCCGCGAGCCCCGCATTGTCGGGTCCCAGAGCGGTGATGACGACTTCCATGGATGGCATGGCGATGAGACACTTGGCGGGGGAAACAGGGGCCGATGATGATAGCATGCCGCCGGCCAATCGACGTTCCCCCACCTCAAATCAGACCGCAAACGATCCCATCGGATGCTCCCTACCGCATGATCGCCAACGCCAAACCCAAGCTGCTCCGACGACAAGACGTCCCCAAGGGCGACAACCTCTGCGAACACTGCACGGCTAAATGCTGTCGTTACTTTGCCTTGCCCATCGACGAACCCGTCAATCGGCGCGACTTCGACTACATCCGCTGGTATTTGTTGCACGATCGTGCCACCGTGTTCGTCGATGAAGACACCTGGTATCTGTTGGTTCACACGACGTGCCGCCACCTTCAAGACGATCACCGGTGCGGTATTTACGAAACACGACCTCAAATCTGCCGTGAATACACGACCGACGAATGTGAGTTCGATGACCAATGGTGTTATGAGCGCTATTTCGAAACACCGGAGCAAATCGACGAATATGCCGATGCCCTGTTTGGTCCGCAGTTCCCGCCAGAGGGCATCAGCGCAAAGGACTCGCTCCGCAGCCCCAAGCCAACACGCTTGCCGGTCGTCGCTTAGTATTCCGCCGCAGCTAGGTTTTCGGGCAGCGAAACTCGTCAAGAGTTTCGGCCTGCCGCAAGAAACGCGAAAGATTTGGCGTCTTTCGCTACGGCTGTAACCAAATGTTGAGCTGCGGCGGAATACTAGGTGACTTGGATGGAGGGAGACTGCCCAACATCGTGTCTCCACCCGCCCAGCCTGCGTGCCACCCTTCCAAGAACCCAAAGAACAGCTTCATGGCGATCATCCAGCCTCGGACTCTCAAAGGCTTTCGCGACTACCTTCCTGCCACCATGATTCCTCGTGAACGCATGATGGAATCGGCGCGGGGTGTTTTCCGTCAGTTCGGATTTGCGCCCATCGACACGCCCACGCTCGAGCACTTGGAGATCTTGACCGGAAAAGGCAGCGACGAAACGGATCGGCAACTCTTTCGATTTGAAGACGCGGGCGGACGCCCCGTCGGGATGCGTTTCGACCTCACGGTTCCACTGGCCCGCTTTGCAGCTCAACACGTGAGTGAATTGGGCACGCCGTTCAAACGCTATCACATCGCTCCGGTCTGGCGAGGCGAAAAACCTCAGACCGGTCGCTATCGTGAGTTTGTTCAGTGCGATTTTGACACGATTGGGACGGAAGCCGTTGTCGCGGACATCGAAACGGTCAGTGTCATTGACCGACTGTTGCGTACCCTGGAAATGGATCAGTTCACCATCCACCTCAACAACCGTTCGATCCTGACGGGCCTGTTGGAATCGCTCCAACTGGTTGATCGCACCACTCTGGTTTTGCGCTGCCTCGACAAGCTCGCCAAAATCGGTCGCGATAAAGTCGCCGCTGAGATGGTGGCGGTCGCGGAGATCGATTCCGCGCAAGCCGATTCCGTTCTCCGCTTGGCGGAGTTGGACGGGGATGCCGAGGATATCTTGAGCCAACTCCCTGAAATCACATCGGAACATGAAACCGCAATGCGAGGCATCCGACGTCTCCGTGACATCCACGCGGGCGTGCTCGCATCCGGCGTTGCACCGGAGCGACTCAGGATCAACGTGTCCATTGCTCGCGGTCTGGACTACTACACCGGCTTGATCTTCGAAACCACGCTCAACGAGTTGCCTTCGATCGGCAGCATCTGCAGCGGAGGGCGTTATGACAACCTTGCCGGCTTGTATACGAAGCAACACCTTCCCGGCATCGGCGGCTCATTGGGACTGGATCGATTGCTCGCCGCCATGGAACAGCTCGGCATGTTGTCGGATGTCCGCAAACCCTGCCGCGTCTTCATCGCCCACTTCGACGCCGATCACAGGGAGGATTATTTGCGACTGGCGAATGTGTTGCGCAACGCCGGCATCGGCGTTGAACTCTACCCCGATGCTAAAAAGCTGGGCCAGCAGCTCAAGTACGCCGATGCGCAGGGACTGGAGGTCGCCTTGATCGCGGGTGGCTCCGAATGGCACGACGGCGAAATGCAAGTCAAGCATTTGGCGACCAAAGACCAGAAAACCGTGCATTATCGGCACGACCAGTCCGAGCCCCTGTTGAGTCTGATCCGGGATTTGCTTGCGGGGTGATCGGTCGCAACCTAGCTTTCACACGGACCGCTCGGAGTTGGCAAGTGTAGGAGGGATTGCAAATGCACCCAAGGCGAGCCATCCGTCGCATCGGGGTACTGCTGTAGCGGAACTCGTCAAGAGTTTCGGCTTGCGGCAAGGAGAACCGAAAGACTTGGCGTCTTTCACTACGCCCGCGACCCGGAGCGCGAACTGGAATGAACGACTAGGTTCACACACATTCAATGCGCCCTATCCCGGAGAGCAACAAGCGTGATCAGTCACCGACTTTTCCTTGTCACCGTCACCATCGCAGCGCTCGCCAGCACGCTTTCTGCCGGCTCACCAACCGGCTGGAGCCCCATCGTCGTGCCGCGTGGCTCGCTGCGGGCTCAGCTCGATGTCATGCCGATCGAACGTCGCCCCGGACGCCTGTTCCACGTTTACGGCAACACGGTGAGGCTGATTGATCAAGGTGATCCCCTTCACCACCCCGTTCGCCGAATCGTCCTGGGTACCGACTGCCTCCGCGACGAAGGCATCCCCCGACGTTAACGGCCGTATAGCTTTGGTATACGTTTTGTCGCGTGCTTGCCGCCGACGATTCGAATCAAACACCAAGCCATGCCCACGACCGGTAGCAGAATCATTGGCATCATCGAAACGTCCCACAGATGGGACTCAGCACGGTCGTCAGGAGCATCCCGTTCAACTGGCGCCAAAACCCAGTTGACCAAGATGATCAACTGGGTGGTGCAATCCTCGAATGGCCAATTCGAACTGGTCTGATCGGTACTGCCGCATCGTTGGAGTACAGGCTTCAGCCGCCCGACGCCCTCCCGCGCGATCGCCTAAAGGCTGCACTCCAACCGTTGGCTGCATCGCGACGATGCCATTCAGAACTGTCCTTGTTGCATTTGAGCGGCTTGGGCTTGGCGTGATGCCGCACCAATGGCTTGCAACAGGCCGTCACCCAAGGTGACTCGCGTGATGGTGCCGTTGTCAATGACTTCCGACTGGACAGACAGCTTGCCACCATCGGCCGCACGAGCCAGGGCATCAATCATCGCTGAAATCACATCGTTGTTTTCGATGCCTTGCGCGAATTGCATGATCGGAAGCAATTTCACCTGCAATTGACTCAGCAAGCTGTCGCCCGCTGGCTGGGGTGTTGCCGCCGTATCAATCAAGCGCTTGAGCGCTGGCACGCTGGCGTCACCCAAGGCCACGTACACTGTCGTGGCGCCTGTCCCGATGTGAACGCGGACGGCTTCGCCAAAGATTTTCTGCACTTCGTCTTCCGACGCGGGCACATCCGCTTCGATCATGTGCATCGTCACGCCGTTGTAAGTGTCACGATTGAACTCGAATCGCGGCGCGTCGGTTTCATTCTTCACCTTGTCGGCGATGTCTTGGACGATCTTCGCCGCTTCATTGCCATCCTTTACAAAAGCGCCGAAAACAAACTCCAACTGCCCACCGGAAGTGTTCAGCACCGCCCCCGCATCGAACTTACCTTCGGCATACGAAGCAACGATGAGATCCACGATCCGCTCGACCATGTTGGCCGCGTCTTCTTGTTGATCCGGAGTCAAACGATCTTCGCTACTGATCGCCTGGCGAGCCATCTGCATGATTTGATCGATGCTACCGCGTGCCTGTTCGACGGTTTCAGGACCGACGGACGCCGCACCATGGAAGTAGGCGGCCGCATCGTCACGAATCACGCTACGGAATTGCGACGCGATGGGCTTCTGTCCCTCGTACAGCTTGGCCAGGTCGGTGCCTGGCAAGGCCGTGAACTCGATTTCCAGACCCACTTGGCGACCCAGTGAATCAATGTCGATTCCGATCGCCAAGTCGTCCGTTTGTCCGATGATCTGCTCGATCTGTTCGAAAGAACCCTCGGCCATCTTGCGTGTCGCTTCGGCTTGCTCACCCTGCTGGCGGCTGAGCGCTTGATCGAATCCCTGGCGTAGTTGGGCGATCAAAGCATCGCGTGTGTCCGCAGGAATCTGCTGCATGTCCAGTCGGAGAGCCAGGTCGTAGTTTGCGGCGTCCTCTGACAGCAGCCCGGATGGATCCGCAGGAGCCGCATCCAGCACCTGACGATTTCGCGCCAACACAGCCCAAGAGCCCGTCTGCCGGATGAACACCGTGTTGGCTCCGATCGCCAGGACCAGCGTCCCATCGTCCAGCTCGTCCGCGGGTCCCGTTTGGGCCTCCAGCCGCTTCAAAACCACCTTGATGTCGGGGGTTGGAATCAGCGCGATTGGCTCCGGTGCCCCGTCGACCAAGGGGACCACGATCCCGATGGGCTGGTTGGTGTCGATCCCCTGGGTGAACGTCGCGGCCATCATGGCGAAAATGCCGCCCGCCTGTGGTTGCCCGACGGCTCCCGAGATGTAATTGATGTCTTGCGTCAGCTGGTTGATGCTACTGAGCGTGACGACCAATACAGGATCCGTGGCCCCCGCGACGGCGGACCCGCCCCCGGGTGACAGGCGTTCTTGGGCCGACACCTGAATCGTCGGCACCGAAAAGGCGGTGATCGCCGCCAGCACGGCAAGCATGCCACAACGCAGAATGTGTCCACGCGGCGATCGGGAAAAAACAAAGTTCACGTCAAATTCCTTCGTTGAAAGTCTCGTTCAATCGAATGTTTCGTTGGCAATCCGGCCCAAACCGTGCCTTTCGACCCGCTGTCTATGGGGAATACCCAAGCGATCACGCGCCGGTTTCGTGAGCAGCCCCATTTGTTGCATTTTTTGAGCTTCTCGACCATGACCGCCACTCAGGCAAAATCTCTGTGTGGCCGCACAGCCACGCGCTACCATTTGCCAGCAATGTGGATCAATCAGCTCGATACAGGCGGGATCCGCTGCGTTTCGGGGCGCGGAATCCCTTTAATCAACGAGGGATATGCTTTCATCGGCACGCTCCACCTCCTCCGCGAGCTGACGCTCCAAACGCGCGATGGCAATTCGAACGTACCGTTCCTCGCGTCGGATGTTGCCGAGCGTCTCTCGTAACCGCGCCAATTGGCGTTCTGGAGGAATGTGAACCAGTCGCTTCACCACCTCCAGAACGATCAAGGCGCGAAAGGCTTTGATTGCCGTCCCGCGAAGCCGGTAAACACGAACCAGTTTGGTCAGCATTGGCAACTTGGCCAGCTTGGCCAGCCGAGTCCCGCGCATGACCTGCAATGATCGCAGGAACGCAATGAAGGGCAACAAGATGATCACCAGGTCGACCCAGTGCTCCTTGATGTAGGCCAGCTTCTTATTCGCGATGGACACCATCAAGATGAACTCCAAAGCGAATGCGAACCAGATCACACCGGTGCTGATATGGAGTGCAACTCTTAGCCACGCATAACGCGCGATTTGATCTTTGAGAAAGTACTCCACGATCAACACAGGCAAAATCAAGAGCGCGATGCCGATCATCGGCAAACTAAAGCGACGCGCGAGACGCCTGCTCAAACGCTGCGTCGCTGTTTGCCAACCATAGCTTGGCAACCAAAGCCGCCTTTGCATCTCAACGCTTCTGGCAGCGATACGAAGCGACGGGCAAATGCAAAAGAGCAACCCGTAAAAGTGAAACCATCGCAGTGATCGCGTCTTGGGACGAATCACCCAGTGGTACAGTGATTCTGTGATCACAAACGGCCAGATGAACGCCACCACCCCCAAAGTGATCCACTCCAACAAGATCAGGGCGGCCGCCGCGCGTTCCGGGTGTGGCCGTGGCATGACGATCTGATTCTCTGCCGCCGCGGCGCGCGTCTCCGCCACGATCTGGTCCAACAAGGGGACATCCACCCAAATGACGATCAAGATGGCTTGGCAGACCAAGAACGCGAACGCCAAAAAAAACATCGGCGCGGCTGTGATCTCCGCGATGCGAGTGTGAATCGTCGTCCGAGTCTCGGAAGCTGCTGCGTCACGCTGGATCAATTCACTAACCTGCCAATCCTTTCCACACGCCGGCAGCCGCATCGACATCGGACCGCACGGCGGCCCCACGTCCGTAGACGATTCGGTTGTAGGCATCGACAACGCGAATCGCTGGATCCGCCAACTCGGGGAAATCCTTGGCCACGCGCCGTACAAACTCACTGGGTGTTTCGTCGCCGCGCCGCTCTGTGCCCTGCTCGCGACACCAGGCTTCCAAAGCTTGGAACGTGATCACAACCGCTTCCCGATCAGCACTTTTCCCGACGGGATTGCGAAACGAGGCAAACGGTCGCGGTGGTTCCGACGGATCGACCATCGCAGTCTCCGTTGCTGGAGATTTCGAGGAGCGCTCCCGATCAAACAGGCCTCGCCACCATTCCATGAGGGCGCGCCGGTTCACGTAGAAGCCGAACAGCACCACCCCGATCAAGGCCAGAAACAGGAAGATCCGAAGCAGCGAGGCCAGTCCTGTCGGCAACTGAAAAGGGGGTGATCGTGGTGGCGTTGGTGTTGAAGACGTGTTGGAGGAACTGTCTTGGGATGGCTTCGAAGGCTGACTCTGATTCTCGGGCGTGTCCGACTGCTGTTTGGAAGGAGTTTCGTCTTGCTGGGAAGACTCCGTTTCCTCCGTTGAGTCTGGCAGCTTGCCACGATCCTTGTCCGCGCCGTCCGCATTGTCGCCGCGCTGAGTGGGCTCCGGTGCATCGGTCTGACTCCCCTCACGAGAGTCACTCTGACTGGGTTCGTTCTCCGCTTCGGAACCAGACGGCTTGGTTTGATCGCCTTGACGCTCCGATTGCGACTGCTTGTTCCCGGATCTCGATGATTGTTCTCCGTTTGATTCCTGGTTGGCTGATTCCGTGGACCCCTTCTGATCACCGGAGTCCTGACGATCGGTTTGCTGGCCGCCCGACTGTTTGCCTCCTGATTGCTGGCCTGCGGGACCGTCTTCTCGGTTTCCCTGGGAACCACCGGGAGGTGCCCCTTTCTTGGCGGCACCGCTTGATTGTGACTCAGGTGCACCCTCCTGTTCCCGCTGCGTCTCTGACGTGGTCGCCGCCCCGCCGTCCTTTGGCTTGGCGCCCTCGGATCCCCAACCATAGCGACTCGCCGATTGAGGCTTTGGCGTCAAGAACTCGGGCAAGTCGACCGACGCGAGCAATCGCCCGGGCAGAGGGGCGACGTAGGCTATGCCCACCACCATCGCAATCATGCCCATCCCACCGATCAACCAAGCCAAGGTGGTCGTGTGCGGCATGTCGGTTCCGCGTTGCCGCAGATAGCGTCGCAGGTTCAGAAATGCGGTGACCACCAGCAGGGACAAGGCGGAGAACAGATACAGCAACAGAAGCCAACGGGCTTGCGCCATCCGAGTCGGATTCGTGCTCAAAAAGAACTGGCCGATTCCGAACAGCGGCAACGCCCCGATCGCCAGATAAAGCACCGTCCGCCCAGGTTGGTGGCCACGTTTGCCGACCCGGTTCCCCGTGATTCCATCCAGCAGCCCTCGACCACTGCTATCCACGCGGTCATCGATGATCGTGCAATCGTGAACGATGCGATCGGCCAGGAAACCGATTACAAAAACCAAGAATGCTGAGAAGAGAGGTGATCCAACGAACTGCGTCATCACCATCAAGGTTGCTAGGCCGAGCGCGCCCGCGTACATCGACGCGTAGCCCCTATTTTCCTCGATGGTGATCAAGGCCACCGCGACACTGCCCATCGTGTACATCAGGATGACCCAACAGACACGCAAGATATAAGGCCCGTCATAGAGGACGACCATCAAGAAACCAGCCAGGCTGCTGAGCATCAGAAAGATCAGCAGCGGCGCAACCGCGATTGCGGCGTAATCAGCGCTAGATTGGAGTGGCCGTCCCATGCGATCCTTGGTCCTGCCCGCGCGCGAGCCTGGGTGTGGGTCATTCTCGCGACGGCATCAAGGCCATCAAACGCATGGCCGCCGCATCGGAATGGTTGCCCTCCATATCCTAGCTTGAGTGCATCCGAGATGCCGACGGCCAGCGAGATCGCAATGATCTGGTGATCAGGCCATCTTGGCTTTCGTGCGAGCCTCACGCAAACCCCGGCTGAGAATGTCCCGCAACATCGGCGAGAAGTCCTCGTAACGCGACACGTCCGGCGCTCCGTTGCTGAACTGATAGATGGCGTCGCGAGGCTTCACGCCCAAAGCGATCAGGGAACTGCTGACGGTCCCGTAGTCGCCATTGCGGATCACCATGCTCGGTCGACCGGGACCGACGGGAGCGCGAGCGAAAACCTTGCTGGCAACCGCCAGGAACTTGACCGGAGAATCCAGCGTCTGAAGTGTTAGCAGACGCCGCGCCATCTGGACGCGAGCATCATCGGGGTCATTGAGGTTGCGGGCGCCAATGATGTTCAGCCCCTCCTGCAACTCCACCACCTCCTGACGCTCGTCCGCGTGAATGCAGAATCCTGACTTGGCGTCCGCAACGATGATGTTGCAACCCTCGTAACGATTCTTCGCAAACTCTTGCTGGGCCCGCTCCAAGGCCTTACGGCTCGAAGTGCATCGCAGCATGTCCATCGCGAGTTGACCTCGCGACCGTTGTCCAAACAGGGGCCGTGACGTCGCCCGATTGGTGAGGCCGACAAACAGCCCATTTTGATTCACGCCCAGCCATGTCCCACCGGCTTTTTGATCCACACCACAAAGCACACGTGGCTTGCCCGATTGAATCGAGGGCGGCAAACTCGGTCGATCAACATACTCCTCGCGATTGGCTGCAATCAGGATGGGACTTTCGGGGACCAGCCGATACTGAACAGCGAGCAAGCACATGTGGGCAGATTCCAAATTTCAAAGATCAGTGTTCCAGTCTTCCACCGCTGGCCAAATCTCCTGCCCATTCGGGAATCATGAGCCAGTGTCGACTCATCGTTTCCACTTGAATGCTGGGCCAATATCGCCAAGCGGTGCCAGCCACCCCCGCGGGGGATCCTTCTCAGCTGACGGCTCGCTAATGTAGCTGTGCCCCAAGTCTAACAGCACCCCCCGAAGGGAGGGACTTGGCCAAAAAAACAGCTGCTAGTGGGGAATTAGAGCCCTGAACGCCCCATCGATGGCCGTCCTTAGCGATTGGGCCGACGTTGAGAAGCTGGGTTGGCGATGGGAGCCCAATCGCCCATGCCCCACTCCGTTACCTGTTTTCTCCAGTCCTCCACAAGAGCGCCGGCCAGGAAGGCCGCGTTGGACGTATACCGCGGCACCAAGCGTCGTGGGTCCGCTGCCATGCGATAGGCCCACTCGAGTCCGCAACGCCCGACCCAATCGGGAGCTTGCTTGGCGGTGCCTGCCAGAAAGTCAAACGAAGCGCCGAGCTGGATGCTCATTGGGACGCCAAGCGCTTGATGATTCTCGCAAATCCACTTCTCGCCTTTTGGCTGGCCAAAGGCAACGAATAAGACATCGGCCCCTGAGACTCGAATGCGCTCGAGCTGTTCCTGGTGCTCCGTAGCCGTTAGTTCACGGTACGGCGGCGATTCTGTGCCCGCGACTTGAAGGCCGGGGTGAAGCTGGCACAACATCGTGGCGGCACGATCGGCCACACCAGGTTGCCCGCCAAGCAGGTAAACGCGATAACCCCGCTGCGCGGCTCGGCCACAAAGGTGAACCAGCAACTCCCGTCCCGCGACACGTTCGGGAAGCTTGCGATTGCTGAGCTTGCTTCGCCAAACGATGGGTTGTCCATCCGCCAGGATTAACGCGGCCTCCCTAGTGACTCGCCTTACCTGCGGGTCACGGTTGTGCAGCATGCAATAGTTCAGATTCGCCGTGATCGCGTAGCTGGGAATCCCACGACGAATCAGAGCATCAATCCGATCGACGCTTTGCCACATGTCTAATCGATCAAACGGAACGTTCCAAACCGTGATTCGGTCTCCCGCGATGGTCGGACGTCCCGCGCGTGCGGATGTATCATCGATTTGGAAAGGTGACGTTGTCGCGCTGCCGGAGACCATGCCGTTGTGCGTCGCGTTGGGCGTGGTGACATCAGAAGGTGATGGTGGCAGGACGTGGGCACCGGGATCGACAGCCATGCTTTGCGGCTGCTCAACGGAGGGTTCAACCGTGGACATGAGTGGCCGAGTGGGTTTCATAGGTTGCGGAGCGAGAGCGACTCTGAAACCTAGGTCGAGATGCCCCGTGGACGCCGACTTCGTGCTCACGGATGCGATTGATGCCACCACTCCGCAAACGAGAAGGGCTGGGTTGTGCTGATCGTGACGTTCGAATCGTTTACGCCGGCGGCCCTCTCATGCTTCGGTTCCGCTTTCAATCGCACACCTGCCATTGATTCCATCGCCGCCAAGGGCTGGGTCGCCAGCCGCCTGGTCGCCGAGAACGTCGATCCACGCCTGGTGTTGCGTTCCTGGTGGTCGCAACCTTGGTGGGAAGGTCGGGACGTCACCTTCATCACCGACGACCCCATGCTCGCGGACGCCCCAGAGGTGGACCCGCACGCTCAGGTGCATTGGATCGAGAACGCCGCGACTTCGATTGCCACCACGTGGGAAGACACGCACCTGGCTCGACTTGCTTCCCTGGCCGCGGCATCACTCACACAGATGGACGGAGCGGACGAAGCAAGCTCATCCGGTGTCGTCTGGTTGCACAGTCGTTTTCTTTCGCAGGCTTGGGACGCTCCGCGCTCACTGTTTCCGGTCGAAGAGCTAGCGTGGGAAGACGAGTCCGAAGCACTCTACGACGATGAGGGCAAACCCATCGAAGCCCAACACACGGACGCTTGGACTGCACCGCTCCCTGCCTTGTTCAATGACGTGGAACCTCCGCATCTGAACCTGGGAATCAATGAGCACCCTGATTTCGCCATCACTTGGATGCGAACCTACGCCACTCAGGTGCGACTGATCGATCTGGTGATCGAGACTCTCACGCTAGCAAGTCCGTCTTCACGTGTTCTCCTGGCTGGCACATCGGGGATGGCATTGGGGACCAACCGGCACATCGGTCCAGCCGCCGGTCCATTGCGATCATGTCATCTCCACCTCCCGCTGATCCTCGCGCTCAACCTCCAGCAGAGGTCGGGGCATTTGCTGGGTTCCGGGCAGGTCGCCACTTGGTTGAACGCCCTGCTGAGCGGGCAAGTGCCAGCCGCAGCGACGGCGGCGGCCTGGGCCCAACCCTACGATTCGGCTGCCCCCGTGATCACGCACGACCAGCACGGTGTCCCCGTCGCGGTCAGCACCCACGATTGGTTCTATGGCGTGAACGACAACCGTCTGTTTGTCAAACCCGACGACATTCACGACGTCAATGACGTGGCGCGTCTACGCCCGGACGTTGTCGAGCAACTCTTGATCCAGTGTGATCTCAATCCGGGAGGCGTGACCGAGTCTTAGGTAGAGTCGCCGAACCGTTCTGGTGGCAGCTGTCGCGTGGCTTCCTCGATTGTCGTCGTCCCCATCGCGACGCGCAACTGAGCAGCCGTTTTGAAGGGCACCATGCCGTTCTCCGCGGCACAGCGCGCCACGTCCAGAATGGCCGCCCCTTGGTGAATCTTCTCTGCAATCGATGGTGTCATTTGCAGGATCTCGGGAATGCACGTCAAGCGATCGTACCCGCCGCTACAATACTCACAGCCGACCGGCATGTACATTGATAGCGACATGGATGGTGGGACTTGACCACGAACGTCCGAAAGGTAGTCGTCGGTATCCGAAACATCCATTGCGAAGCGACACCGGGGACACAGGCGTCGGACGAGACGCTGCGCGACGACGCCCAATAACGAGCTTGCCAAGAAAACCGGATTGACACCGAAAGCGGACATCGACTCAATCGCGCCGATGGAATCACGTGCGTGCACGGTCGACAGGACCAAGTGGCCACTGTTACTGGCTTGCACAGCAATTTCCGCGGTCTGTCGATCCCGGATCTCGCCAATCATGATCACATCCGGTGCGTGACGCAGGATCGCCGCCAGCAGCTGTGCAAAATCAACGCCCCCTCGAGGATTGACCTGGGATTGAACAATCCCCGTCATCAAGTGCTCGATCGGTTCCTCAATGGTGTGGATCTTGCGATCTTCACGTCGCAGGTATTTCAAGTAGGCGTACAGCGAGTTGCTCTTGCCGCTTCCTGTTGGTCCCGCAACCAGGATCAGCCCACTGGTCGCTGCAAGCATGTCGCGGACGCGCCGGCGTTCACCCAGCAACATCCCAAGGGCATCGATGTTCATGATCGATTCATCGCCCCCGAACAGGCGCAATGCGAGGTCTTGACCAAAAATGCTGGGCAACGCACTGATTCGGATATCGATCAGGCGATCATCGCTCAAACGGACGACGTCACGGCCTTCCGTGGGCTTGATTTGGTCGGTAACGTCCGCGTTGCCCACGGCGCGAAAGTGATTTTGAAGTCTCCGCCCGGCTTCTCGCGATAGTCGTTGCACGGATTCGATGCGTCCCAATCTCCTCAAACGAACCGCGACATAGGATGGTTCGTCAATCAAGAACACATCGCTTGCGGCACAATCCACGGCGTAATTGAGCAACTCGCGGGCAGCCACTTCCGGATCAAAGTATGCCAAGTCATCCGCGTCTTGGAAGTCGATGTCATCGGCATCGGTCGCTTGGTCCACCACACTCATCGCGTTTCCCCCACACGGTTCGGTTCCGTGTTGCGTTCCGCTTCACTGCTCACTACTGGCACCTGACCTGCTTCCTGAGAAACGTTGAATGGGGAGCTTGTTCCGCCCATCGTTGTGTCCATCTCCTCTGGGGATGTGTCACCGATCTCGCCAGCATCTTCGAATGGATCGATCACAACCGCAGCTCGCCCCGATATGGCTTGGAGATGTGTCGCCTCGTGGCCCGAATCATCCAAGGAGTCATTTGCCGCGATCTCATCCGCCGAGGTTTCAGAAGCTTGCAAGTCGTCTGCCGAGATCAAAGTCCTGGCAACGTCCATACGCCCGGCAATCGGGATGACACGATCCAAATTCGCAAGGTGCAACATCTTGCCCATCAAGGCCGGTGCACCCTCAACCGAAAACTCGATGTCCCGGCGCACGAGGTTGCGACGTAACAGCAACAGCATTGCGATACCGCGGGAATCAACCACGGCCGCCTGACTCAGGTCCATCTGGACACGCGTCCAAGATCCATCCCCCGCGCGTTTGCGTTCCAAGGCCATGAAGAGACTCTCAGCCTTGGACGCTGGATGCCTTGGTGTTAAGTCCCCATGCCAACGAATTCGAAGGCAGTCATCAGAGACAGGCTGCATATCAAACGTGTTGAATGAATCCATGATTGCTTGGGTCGTTGCAGGAAACGATCGGGCTTGGGTGTGAGGGCAGACATGTGAGCAGCCGACTTTCGCACGAAAGAGTGCGTCGAGCGAGCATGCTTTGCGTTTTGGTGGCCGGCCTCATCTCGTGGTTCCAACCGTCGCACGAGACCGCAACGCTCCACCAAGACACATTGCAAACGTCAGGAACAGACAGATCAACGGAAACCAACCACCTGATTTGACATAGAAGCTGCTTCGGGGATCGATCATCGACTGAACATGAACCAAACCGTCCGTGATTTCACCCAGCTCTTCCGGATTTCGGGTCGCGTCGGAATCGATCAGATCCATCACGACGGCTGTGCCCTCACGGTGCTCTTTGGGTGCCGTTGCTGAGGCGAACAGCTGGCCGTCCCCATTGGCGACCGACAAAGCCTGTTCCGGGACGATGCCGACCACAGGGCATCGCGTTGCGACCGCACTTGCCATCACCGAACGCGTCATCAGACGAGGCCAGGCCGAAGCTCCCCAAGGTCCGGGGTCGATGACCAAGACCGCGGCATCGATGGATGAGCCATGATCCGCCCGCGCGTGCAAGACCTCCATGAGTGACTGCTCGATCGTCGCGGTGCCCGTTCTCAGACAAGCGATTCGCACTGGAAACTCTCCTGGCACCGGGTGAATCAACAAGCAGTCCGGTGAGCAATGCCAGAGTTTCTCACGAAATGGCATCACGCTCTTCGGTTGCGCAGCGACCCGGGGCTCTGGATGCGAAACCAATGCCACACGAGGCTCAGATTGGAAGACCTTGTCGGCTGTGTCTGTGTACTCAGGCTGTTCCACGTGGTTGCGAACCAACTCCGCGTCAGCGCCCTGGGTTCCAAGCCCCGCGATTCGCAGCTCGGCGTCCCAGTCCTCGTCTTCTTTGATCACGATCAGCAATGTCTTGCAATCGTCTTCCGAGCCAATTGGCGTTCTAGGCACGGATCCGGTCAATGCGGACACAACCACACCGTCGGCGGCACGTGTGGAAGGTCGCCCCAACAGCTCGCGCGTGTTTGGCCCACCAACCACCAAGAATGGGAAGAGGTTGGACTCGAACATTTTCCAAGAACCTGTTTCCGCCACGCGAGAACGACCATAACGATCTGCGAACAACATGATGGCGACCATGACCGTGACTGCCATGACGGCCAGGACCAAGTGATGGTCACGTGTCTGGTCACGATTTCGTCTCAGGGCTTCGAGCATGGATCGTGCCGCCGTGTATCGTGGGCGACGCACGACGGGACGGCCACTGAACGATCTGCCGGCTGCCAGGACCTGCCGCGCGTCCGCGTCGCGGACGTCAGCATCTGGTTCGGCCGTCGGATCAATCAACTGGGGCATTCGTTTTTCCAGTTGGCGAAGCCGGCGAAACAGCCACAGCAGTTCGGCCACGCTGGAACCGCAGGCCACCATTAAGGCTCCTAAACCATAAGTTCCCAAGAGATCCGTCAGCTGTAAAACGCGGCGGCTGTCCGCAACGGCGTGGCCCAGCAATCCAAGTGCGAATCCGCCCAGAAAATTCCCACGCGCGTACTCAATGGAACACCACACCATCGGCAACCAAAGATAGGTGGGAACCATGAACAACCGCCGTCCCAAACGCCCGACAAAGACAAAGACCGGTAAGCCCGTCGCCAAATAGGCGACTTGCAAGAAGGCCGCTGTCCAGTACGGGGTCGTGACACGGCTCTCTACCAACAATAGGCACGTCCACATCAAGACGCCGCTCAGGTAGAGAACGGCATAGCTGCTAACGGTCAATCGCCGAGCATCGATCGTCAGCCAAGCCCAAGGCAACGTGATCAAGAATGCGATTTGCCCAATCCCAAGTGGACTCAACGCCACGGTGAATCCTGCGGCCCCCAGCAAACTCATCAATGTGACTGTGAGAATGCTCTGGGTCGGAATCTGAGCATGAGTCGAGCTTCCACTTGACGGCTCATCGCGCTGGTTTGCGCCAGCGTGCCACAACCGACCTGCGTGCGGCAACGGAAGGGCTGCCCGCGCAGTGTCGGGTTGTTCACCCTCGGGTGGATCCGATCTTGTTGAGATGACGGACTTTGCATCAGAATCGATGGAGTCAGCCGTCCCTGGCTCTGGGTGGGGTCCACCTGAATCTAAGATTGATTCTTGGCCAAACCGACTCGCGCGTCCGTCTGGCTGCGTCCCCACCTCTTGCCTCGCCTGCTTCAAACGCCCCAGCAGGATCGGCTTTCGGGGCGTTTTGCCTTCGCTCTGCAATGGATTCGATTCGTTCGTTGGCATGAAGGCGAACGTTCGGCGGTCCGGGACATCGGTGTAGAATCGCGGCGAGCGAACAAGGATCAAGCGACGCGAGTCCCTTTCACGCCGTCAGGTTTGATGCGCGAGTATTAACCTTTTCGACATCATGACAAACCATCACGTGCTTCGAATTCACATTTGCTTCATCAACTCGTCATCTTGTGGTCGAACTTTGTGGTCGAACTAGCGCCGAGTAACTTCATGAACCAGCCCCTCCGCGAGCAGAACCCCGATGGCATGGCGATTTTGGGAGGCTCCTTCGATCCGATTCATTGGGGCCATATTTGGATGGCGCAGGCGGCCTATGAGCAACTGCCCGTTGCAAAGGTGCGCTGGATGCCCGCAGCGACGAGCCCCTTGAAAGAATCCGGTACCCACGCAAACGCCTCGCAGCGTTTGGAAATGCTGCGACTGGCGATTGGAGCATCGTCTTGTTTCCAGGCCGATGAGCGTGAACTGAAACGCGAAGGCGTCAGCTACACCGTCGATACGCTCAACGATCTTCATGCCGAACAACCTGATCGCAAGATCTTTCTGATCGTTGGCGCCGATAATCTTGCCTGCTTCGACCAATGGCGGCAGCCCGAGAATGTGCTCCGGCTCTGCACGCTGGCGGTCGTCGCACGAGGCGGATCACCTTCACCCGACTGGTCCACGCTGCAACGCTATTTGTCCACCGATGAAGTCGAATGGCATCGCCAGCATCAGATTCGCATGCCCCAGATTGACCTGAGCAGCAGCCTGATTCGTGAGCGTGTCGCTGCTGGCCTCACCATTCGCCACTTGGTTCCCGCTTCGGTAGCCGCATTCATCTCGGCAAGCAAGCTTTACCAGGCGAGCACGGTCGTCTAGGAAGAACGCGTCCATTGCGATCCTCAACGTGCGATAGCCCAGGACTGGCGGACACCTGAGTGACGATTTCCAGACTGCGAGGCTGGTTGCGTGCTCAGCCTCATATTGATCGGGTGACTTGTATCCGAGCGTTTGGTGAAGACGCTGAGGATTGTAAAAGGTTTCGATGTAGCGAACACGCTCATCCTCGCCTCGCTGATGTCGGCAAAGGATTCGAATTGCGTCCACTCATTCTTGAGGGACCAGAAGAATCGTTCCATCACCGCGTTGTCGTAACAACAACCGACGCGACTCATGGAGCATTGGATGTTCAGCGTGGCAAGGGTCTTCTGGTACTCCGTGCTTGTATACTGGCATCCTCGGTCACTGTGGTGAAGCAGCTGGCCGGCTGCTGGGCGAGATTCTCGATGGCCTGCCGAAGAGCATCCGACACCAACGAAGTCGCCAAGCTCTCCGACGTGGACCAGCCGACGACCTTCCGGCTGAACAAGTCCAGCACCACAGCCAAGTAAACCCAGCCCGCCGCCGTCGGCAGATAGGTGATGTCCGCTACCCATTTTCGATTGGGGGCTTCCGCGTCGAACACCTGATCGAGGAGGTTGGCGGCTGGTTTCTTGGAGGGATCCGAAACGGTCGTGGTTGGTTTGAACTTCTTAGAAACACGACTTCTCAGGCCCATCTGACGCATTGCGTTGGCAACCGTGTTGCGACAAGCCGATTCCAAATGAGGATCTTCTTGAAGGCGTCGGGCGATCTTGTAGCTGCCATAGATCTCAGCTGATTCCTGATGGACCTGTCGGACCGCTTGGTGGATCCGAGCGGTCCGTTGTTGTCTTTCACTCGGCTGCCGCTGATGCGATTGATAAAAACCGCTTCGGCTGACCTGAAGGACACGGCACATGGTGGCGATAGGAAAGGAGTCTCGGTGTTGTTGGATCCAGGCGTACTTCACTGCGACTCCTTCGCGAAATACGCCGTGGCTTTTTTTAGGATTTCACGCTCCAGCTCAGCGTTCTTGAGCTGCTTGCGAAGTCGCCTATTTTCGGCTTTCAGCTCCGTCAGAGAGGCATCCTCTGCACAGGGAGTCGGAGAAGGCGCGAGCTTCCGGTGCCAATCGCGAAGCAATCCTGTATCAACGCCAACCGCTTCAGCCGCAGCTTTGAATGAATAGCCCTGATGCACAACGAGGTTGACGGCATCCTGCTTGAATTCCTTGCCGAAGGATCGGCGAGTGCGTTTTTCTGACATGGGGATCTCCTGAGTGGATTCTTGTGAACTTCTCAGGTGTCCGCCAGTCCTGGGCTATCGCATCCGAAAGTCGAACTATCAACGACGGGCTCGATCAATTCGCTCGCGGACTTCGTCAATCGTGGAAAACGTTGACTCACCGTTTTCCAACTTGCGCCGGCGCTCTGCAAGAACTTCGCCATGCCAGTCGGGCGGAGTGTAACTGGCGTCTCCATGTAGCGATGTCCAAAGCTGCTCCATCGCGTCAAGCTTCTGCGCTACGGTCATCGTCGAAATAGGAAGTTCCATACGTGTCTCCTGGAAAACACCGATTATAGCACGAATGTCGGTTGAGTTATCGCCCGCCTGTGGACGCTTCGAAGTTCCATACCGCGGCGTGCCGTAGTGCGGTGGGCCTCATGTCCGCCCCCAGTCAAACACGGTTTGACCGACACGGTACGATCTGGGTCTTCGATCGTACTCGGTCAAGTCGTCCGTATGCGTCGAAGGTGAACTCTAGTGCCGTCCTACGCGGTGTCGTGGTTCTTGCTGTCATTCACGAGTTGAACGGACGCGGCGAGAGAGCCGCAAGAAGGTGTCGGCGCAGTACGATTTTCCCGGAACGCCTTT
>JBCCYK010000052.1:0-29764 GCA_039189905.1 Planctomycetota bacterium | reverse complement strand
CTGCGCTTGTTGCTGGCCTTGCGGACATAGGCTACTTCCTGTTCATGGATCTTGGTGGCCACGTCAAATTCATTCCTGGAACTCTGATGACCTTGATCTGTGCGTCCGCCATCGTGCTCAGCTTGCACTCCTATTTCCGACTCAGAAGCTGATGCCTCCCTCCGGTCGTCGCTCTTGTACCGGACAGGATCAAGGACTCTAGAGACGGAGGGAAACATTGTTCAGTCGATTGATGACGGGCCTCCCACTTGATGATTCCGTGTCGACCTCGACTCGAAGCGTGAGATGCTCACCCTTGTTCGTGAATTTGAACGGACCGACTTTGGTGGACATGCCGGATGGGGTCACGGTGTAGGACTGGCTACCCACGGACACCCTGATCTTGCCGTCTGTGGCTGCGCGCATGTGAACGAGCGATGCCTCCCAAACTCCAGGCGTTTCGACGATGAGATTGAATTCGCCAAAATCGCCTTTGTCTTTCATCCTTGGCGAGACATTGGAAAATCCCCCGCCCACCAGTTGGGCACACCGAACGGGAACCTGAGCATTCTCCTTCTGTTGGTATCCGATGAGAAACTCGGGCCGCTTCCCGAAATTGTCGTCTTGAATGACATCATCAAGCCAGGCCTTCATCGCCTGCTTCATTCGATTCGCCACCTCCGGGTGGTCCGCAATCACATTCGTCGTCTCAGACGGATCGTTCTCCATATCGAACAGCGCAAAACCACCTGCATCCAATCGAGGCGCAGCGCTGAATGAATAAGGCATGAATCGTGTCGGGTTCAGAATCAGCTTGAACCGCTGGTTGTGGCAGACCAATGACTGGTCCTCAAACCGTGTCGAGCGTCGATGGTCGGCAGGGAAGGGCAGGTTCTTATTCTGGCGTCCTTGAAAGTTGACCGCTTGATGCGTTGAAACGACATCTCGATTCTCCAGCTTGGTAAGTCTTGTCCGGCTGGACGGTTGGTCTTCAAGCAAGGGCACCAAGCTTTCACCGTCTTGCTGCTTCTCGGAGATGTAGTCAATGCCAGCAAGTTCCAGGATCGTTGGGAAGATATCGGTGACATGGGTCCCGGCGCGAACTTCTTTCGGACCGTACGTGCCTTTCCAACGGATATACCACGGCGTTCGAATGCCATTCTCCCACGTGTTCGCTTTGTTTCCCCGCAGCTGAGATGGGTTACGGATCGCCCAATCCGACTTCGAGATCTTTTCTTTCTCGTTGGACGGATTGGGACCGTTGTCCGTTCCGAAGATAACCACCGTGTTTTCATCCAGTCCCAGTTCCTCCATCCGGTCCAAGATGCGTCCGAGCGCCGTATCGAACTTCTCAACGGTGCGAAAAAACTTGGCGTTCACATCCGAGAGCCCTTTCGCCTTGTATTTCTCGTAGTAGTCGGGGATCGCGACATACTTTGAGTGCGGGGTGATGAACGGAACATACGCACAAAAGGGTTGGTCCCTGTTTCGTTCCATGAAGTCGATGGCATAGTCGGCCATGACATCCATTGAATACTTCTGATGCTGCACGCGGTTTGCCTTGCTGCCGACAAACCCGTAGTTGTTTTCGTAGTGATACATCTCGGTCATGTAGGTCTCATCGAAACCCCGGTCCCAGGGATAGTATCCGTCGTCAACACCGCAGTGCCACTTTCCCCAGATGCCGGTTTGATATCCGTTCTGTTTGAGAACCTGGGAGAAGAGTACCTCGTCCAGTTTGATGTAGCTCCAACCGTAACCCACGACGGTCACCCCGGTTCTCCAGGCATGGCGACCGGTTAGTAGCGACGCGCGGGTTGGTGCGCAAACGGGACACACATGATGGTTGGCAAAGTGGACGGACTGGTTCCGCAACTGATCGAGACGAGGTGTCTCAAGGTAGGGATGATTCCCATCCCAGCCAAAATCATCGAACCCTTGATCGTCCGTTAGCAGAATCAGAAAGTTCGGCTTCCCGGCCGCCCAAAGTGGGGAGAATCCAGCACTTCTTCCGCCGCACAAAACAAGAGGCAGGACAAAGTAGATTCTCTTGAACATGTTCGCACTCATCAAATCACTACTCCGGTTTAGACGAGACAGTTAGGTAGGGCCGGTTCCTACCGGCCGTTCTTGCTCGGGCGTGTGAACAAGTGCGCGGTGCCCAGCGGAGCGATCATCTTTGATGGTTACATCAACATCCGCCGGCCGGTGTGAACCGGCCCTACTCGCCTGTCTCTACGCGAAAATGTCGTGAACCACATGGCCGTGGACATCCGTCAGTCGGTAGTCGCGTCCCTGATGGCGGTGTGTCAGCAGTTCGTGGTCGATGCCGAGCAGGTGGAGGCAGGTGGCGTGGAAGTCATGGACATGCACCGGGTTCTCAACAATGCCAAAGCCGAACTCGTCGGTGGTGCCATAGGTCAGCCCGCCTTTCACACCGCCTCCCGCCATCCAAATGCTGAAACACTCTTTGTGGTGATCGCGACCGGGAGCGGTGAGCTCGCCCGTGCCGGCATTGTGCTCCTGCACCATCGGCGTTCGTCCAAACTCGCCACCCCAGATGACCAGCGTGTCGTCGAGCATGCCCCGCTGCTTCAAATCCTGAATCAACGCGGCACAGGCCTTGTCAACATTTCGAACCGAACGGGGCAAGGCTGTGTAGATATCAGCATGGTGGTCCCATCCCTTGGCGAACACCTGGACGAATCGAACGCCTTCCTCAACCAATCGCCGCGCCTGCAAACAGTTGCGAGCGAAGCTCAAACCGGAACCGGCACCTTGAGCGTCGCTGAGACCGTACTGTCGCAAGATGTGTTCGGGTTCCGAGCTGAGGTCCACCAGGTCTGGCACGGAAGTCTGCATGCGAAAGGCAAGTTCATATTGCGAAATACGAGTCTCGATCTCCGGGTCTCGATAGTGCTCGTACGCTTGCCCGTTGAGCTCTTTGATCGCATCGACCACGGCGCGGCGTTCCGTCACCGTCGTGCGTTCCGGATTACGAAGAAAGTGGATCGGTGTTTTGCCCCCGCGAAACTCAACGCCCTGGTGATTGGAGGGCAAAAAGCCGCTGCCCCAGATGGGCGCTCCGGCGACGGGCAGCCCATCTTTCAACACGACATAGGCAGGCAAGTTTTCATTCTCGGTGCCCAGTCCATACGACGTCCACGCTCCAAACGTCGGGCGCCCCATGCGTCCGTGTCCCGAGTGTAAAAAGAGCTCACCCGAAGCATGGTTGATCTCGTTCGTCTTCATGCTGCGAATCACGGTTAGGTCATCCGCGACATTCGCCAAATGCGGAAACAGTTCCGACATGACGACTCCCGACCGACCTCGCGGCTTAAAAGCGTAAGGCGACTTTATCACGCGGGCTTCGGGCGTGATGAAGGCAAACTTCTGACCGTGGGTCAGCTCGGCGGGAAGCGATTGCCCGTCCCACTTGTCGAGCGCAGGCTTGGGGTCGAACGTATCCATTTGCGACGGACCGCCCACCATGTGCAGGAAAATCACATGCTTGGCCCGCGGCGCGTGATGCAGCTTGGGGCTCGACGGCTCAGCCGTGTTCGCTTGCAGATCGCGCGAGAGCAGTTGCGACAGGGCAAGCGACCCGATGCCGAGCGTGCCTCGTCGTAACAAGTCGCGACGATTGTGCTGGCCTCTCATTGGGCTCACGTTATTCATGCGCGTCGGTGTGCTTCATGGTCGGAATCAACATTTCCTAACCCGAAGCGTCAGCGAGGAAAATGTTGCTTTGCCTCGCTAACGCTTCGGGTTAGGACATTATGACTTGGTAATCGTCTCGTCGAGGTTCAATAGCGTCTGGGTAACGGCGAACCAAGAACCTTGGTCCTTCAGGAGATCCATCAGAATCTCAAGTTCACGCTCCTCAGGCTTTCGGGATACCACCGTTCGGAACGCTCGCGTCATCTTCTCTCGATCGTTTCCGGTCCAGCCTTCGATCTCCCCGGCCAGCTTGGTCGCCATCTCCACGTAGACCGGGTCATTCAAGAGCGTCAAAGCTTGCAGCGGTGAGTTGGAACGATCCCGTTTGGTCGTGCAGACCGTACGCTCTGGAGCGTCGAAGTTGACCATGCTGGGATAGGGATTGCCCCGTCGCCAGACCGTATAGATTCCCCGTCGATACCGGTCTGCGCCCTGGGACGTCGGATAACGATTGACATCGGCCCCCAGAATCTCCTTCCAGACACCAAACGGCTGCACCGGGTACACGACAGGGCCGCCGAGCTTGTCCGAAAGGAGTCCTGACACGGCAAGCAAGTTGTCACGTACAAGTTCGGCGGGCAATCGAAAACGGGGGCCCCGAGAGTACAGTTCATTCTGTGGATCTCGACTGATCTTTTCATCGGACGCAGACGAACTTTGCTGGTACGTCGACGAGAGCAAGATGACTTTGAGAAGGCGTTTCATCGACCAGTCTTGTTCGACGAATTGCACCGCTAGCCAATCGAGGAGTTGTGGGTGACTCGGGGCCTCACCTTGCATGCCAAAATCCTCCGGCGTACTCACGATGCCGCGTCCGAACACCTCACTCCAAATTCGGTTGACCACCACGCGCGGCGTCAACGGGTTGGCATCATCCACCAACCACTTGGCGAGCCCGAGTCGATTGGGTGGCAGATCGGGATCCAATGGGTGCAGACTCCCAAGGACGCCCACATCAACGGGATCTCCCGGCGATGTGTAGTCCCCACGGATCATGATGTGCGCCTGCGACGGGGACTCATCATCCTGCATCGCCATACTGGGTGTTTGCATCGCTGCAATTTCCACTCGCAACTGCGCAATGCGTTTCAACCGCTTGGCTCGCTCCGAGGATACCACGCCAACAAAGTCGTCCAGTGTGATGTGCTTTCCATCGTAGGGACCGGAACTATGCGCGATGATCTGGATCTTCTGTATGCGTTTCCAATCGACGGCACCAGGCGACCATTTTGGCGTCACAAAATCGGCCACGGGCGCAACGATCTTGGTCCATTGATTGGGAGCCAGATTCTCGGTGGAAAAGGCATAGACGCTCGCGATGCGACGTCCATTGTAAACCTGCACGCTGAACCGGCTGGCAATGTCCGTTTTGATCCAGAACGTGAGCTCGGATGAATCCGACAAGTCCGTGGCGGGAAACGAATAGCCGGTGCCAAAGTAGCCCTTCGTCTCGGTGACCGCAGCCGCTTCGACACGAGCTGCAACCCGACCCGTTCCCGAAGGCGATTCTTCGACCAACGAAGTGGTCACGGCCCGAGTTGCCTTATGCTGTTTGAAGGGATCAGGGCGTTCGAAATCCAGGATCCTCACCTCCTCACCCACGTCTTCGCTCACCGGTCCAGCCGATTCACCAAGGGCGGCAATGAGTTTTTCCTCTCGTTCGATCTCGAGTTCGAGCTCAGCACCCTTCTGACGATCCTCTTCGGACGCGTAGACCATCACGTCGCGGCCGATGAAGTGCTTGCGGAACATGGCGTCACCCCGTTGAGCGAACTCGGGGATGGCCTTATTGAAGTACGCGTAGAACTGGTAGTACTCTTGCTGCGAGATCGCATCGAACTTGTGATCGTGGCATTGAGCGCATTCGAGCGTTAAGCCCAGCCAAACCGCGCCTGTGGTGGCCACGCGATCGTGCAACACATTGGCGCGCACTTCATCCACTTTGGATCCACCCGCAAAGTTGGTCGGCACATTGCGATTAAATCCGGTCGCGATCAGTTGGCTTCGCGTCGGATTGAGCAGCAGGTCACCGGCCAGTTGCTCGATCGTGAATTGGTCGAACGGCATGTCGTTGTTCAACGCCTCGATCACCCAGTCGCGATAGGGCCACATGGTCCGTAGGTCGTCATGTTGATAACCGTTTGAGTCCGCGTAGCGGGCCAGGTCGAGCCAGCCAGTGGCCCACTTTTCACCAAAGCGTTTCGACCTCAGAAGACGCTCGATGTGGGCTTCATAGTTCTCTGGCGTGGGTTCCGCTTCAAATTCTTGGACCTCTTCGACGGAGGGAGGCAAACCGATCAGGTCGAGATAGAGCCGCCTGAGCAAGACAGCCGGTTTTGCTTTCGGAGCCGGCTCGAGCCCGGCTCGTTCGAGTCGATCCAGCACAAAATAGTCCAGTTCGCTGCTGGGCCAGGATCGGTCTTGAACAGCCGGTTGCGTCTTGAGCTTGGGTGGCTGATACGCCCAGTGAGCCTCGTAGGGCGCACCGTCGCGAATCCAGGCTCTCAGTTTGGCGACCTGCTCTGCGGTCAGCGGATCTCCTTTGGGAGGCATTCGCAAGTCTGGATCATCCGTCGTTACACGAAAGATCAATTCGCCACCATCCGGTTCGCCTGGCACAATAACGCCGTAGTCGATCGCTTCGTCGCGGTCGTCAAGCCGCAAGTCCGCTTCACGCCCGGCCGCATCGGGGCCGTGACAGTGGAAACACTTGCCGGAAAGCAAGGGGCGAATGTCGCGGTTGAAATCGTATTCGACCGGCGTCTGTGCAAACGCACCGCACGTCACCAGCGTCGCTGCACACATGGCAACCCGACGCGTCAGCGAGGCAATTCTTGGTGCCCAATCGCTTCGCTCATACATCGCTTGCCGGAGTCCTCGCTGACGCTTCGGGTTGTGAAAGTCGACTCACCATGGTCACGCGTCCATCTCTTTCACGCGAATGTTGCGCCAGCGGCTCACGGCACCTTTGGCCCACTGATTCCAGCCATTTTTTGGCCCGTTGCTGTGAACCTCGAGGCCGATGTGACCGCGGCTGCCCACCCGCTGCTGGATGATGGCAGGGTCGTAGCCAGGAACCCCTGTGTCGGCCGTGTCGAGCGTGCCCATTTTTAAGTCGTTGACCCAAACCGTGAGGACGGGATTGGCGCCGACACAGCGAACGCGAAATCGGTTCCAGCCATTGACGTTCCAAACGTCTCGAAACTGTTCATAGTTGGCCGCATCCACAACTTTGGCGCGGGGGAAGTTGGATTTGCTTTCTCCCTCGCGAAAGTTGTCCACCGTCATGTTTTCTCCGATGTCACCATCGACGATGACGGGGGCTGCGAGGTAGCTGCCCAAACCGTTGGTGAAGAATCCGCCGATACCACCTCCTGGCCGATGGTCGCAAAGGATCTGGAACCCAATGGTTCCCGCTGGGTGTTGCCGCACCAGCACGCCGGTGTCGGTCCGCCAGTCGGGGCTCATCTCGTACTCGAGCTCGAAATCACCAAACGTTTCTTCGGTCAACAGGTAAGCACCGAGACGACTGCCCGGAGGATTTTGTCCACCGACGATTGCCCCATCGACAACATTCCAGTCGCCACGATGGCGGTACGCCGCGCTGTCCTCCGCCTGGTGCCGCGCCAGCGAGGCTTCAAGGGCCGCTTCAACGGCTTCGCGGGTGTGGGCCTTTCTCAACTCGTTTTGAAAGTAGATGCGGGGAACCTTCTTCCAGCCACCGAGGGTTTTCCCGTCGAAGAGAGGACGCCATCCCGCAGCCGTGCTGGCGTGCGTTAAACCAGTCGACGTGCAGGCCGCCGCCGCAAGACCGTAGTGAAGAAAACGTCGTCGAGAGTTCATGAAGTGGATCCGTGAATCAGCGCTCGTTGGCAGCCCCTCGCCAGAACCTTCCAAGGGTTGACCGCGTGTGCATGCGAGGCGATATGCGTCGACCTGTTCGCACGCGAGTCCGTGGCCGGAATCGGTACCTAGTTAGTTCGCGCCGGCTCGCATTCTGCCGCAGTTTCTGACACTTCTGCTGATCGCCACCAAATTCTCCTGCCCACGCGCAGCGAAGGGAGGGCGGAAATCGAGCCTCAAGCGAGATTTCGGGGAGGGCGCGGGTTTAATGGCTTGTAAACGCGATTGTCTTCTCGCGACTTGCCCTCCCCGGCCACGCTGACGCGGGCCGAACTTCCCACGGCAAGCCGCGGGAGGGTGATCTGGGTTTGGTCCACGAAACCCGTGCGACCTGGCTACGCCGCACGGATCCCAGCAGATCGCGATTCACAACCACCCAGAACTCTGGCAAATTCCGCGCTGTCCCAGCGTTCAGTCCCAGCGTTCAACGCTGCTTGCCTTCTTTGCGGCGGCGACCGATATCTGCGTTGACGTTCTTCAGATAGCGTTGTAGCGCGCCGTGAAGCTCATCGGTCTTGGACATCATCTGCGCCGACAAATCGTTCGTCTCACCGAGATCGCGATCGAGGTCAAAGAGTTCCAAGCGATTCTTTGCCCAGGTTTTCACCAGCTTGTATTTTCCCATTCGGATCGCGGAGACGACTTCACGATCGACCCCCTGGTGAAAGACAAGGAAAGGATTCGGACGTGGAACCGAGCCGACACCGCCGTTGTCCACCAACTCCCTGAGAGAACCCCCGTCGATGTTTTTCGGGAGTGGATTCGAGTAACTCGAAAGATCGGCCAGCGTCGGAAGAACGTCGACGCCGCTTACCGGAACATCGCATAACGAACCCGGGGGAACGCCGGGGCCGAGGATGAAGAACGGAACGCGAATCCCACCTTCGTAAAAAGAGTGCTTCCCATCGCGGAGCGGTGCGTTGAGGTGCTCTTTTGCGGTCGGCGCCTTTGGGATGGTGTTTCGGCCCCCGTTGTCAGACAGGAAGATCAGCCAAGTGTTGTCAAGCATCTCCAGTTCGATGAGCTTGTCCAGGACGCGTCCGATTCCCGCGTCCATGTCAGCAGTCATCGCTGCAAAATCCGGCATCGTGTGCTTCTGACCGGCCGAACGCTTGCGCACCGCATCAAGAGTCTGTTGGTTGTAGAAGATGTCCAGATGTACCGCGTAGTGCGAGATCTGCAAATAGAACGGTTTCTTTCGGTGGTGGTTCCGAGCGATGAAGTGAAGCGCTTGATCGGTGATCGAATCAATGCGTTTTGGATCCGGTGTCGACGCCGGGCCGCCGCTATTCTTGCTTCCTCCCGTCCCATTGCCCGTGTAGCCGTCGGAGAAATCGTACTCCTGCTGCGATGGCGAAATCTCATCGTAACGATGGTCCCATTTTCCAAAGTGGGCTGTGACATAGTCGGTGTCCACGGACTTGAGCATTCTCGGAATATTGAGTTGCTGACGGTAGGCATCGGTCCAGCCCTTTCGGTCGGCGTTGTATTCATGCCTGGCCGGACACTGCCCGGTCTGTAAAGCGCGTCGTGTTGGGCAGCACGATGCGGCGGGCGCATACCCCTGTGTGAATCGCATCCCCATTTGCGCCAATCGCTCCATGCTTGGCGTCAGGTAGAAATCGCTGCGTGTTCGCGGGTCATCCGGTTTGATTTGGACCGAAGACCCCACCCAGCTTTGATCGTCC
The DNA here is from genome assembly GCA_039189905.1 of Planctomycetota bacterium. Lineage (GTDB taxonomy): Bacteria > Planctomycetota > Planctomycetia > Pirellulales > Pirellulaceae > Rhodopirellula. Next base: position 20,474 of record JBCCYK010000052.1, on the reverse strand, counting down.
GTGAGGATGACGATGAAGTTCGGACTCTTTGCAGCTGCAGAACTCGAGAGAATGACCATCATGATCAAGGTTGCAATGCAAATACTTCGTGACGGCATACGGTCTTCCTGCGTTCTTTCTCCGCTGCTGTGCCAGCGGCTTGTGGCTCAAAAGGGACTGTCTGACGACTGGATTCTAGGTTCACTACTGCTTCTGCACGCGCTGGTGCAAATCGGCGATGGTCTTCGGACGCGATGTGCCCTTCGCGAGATTCACGTACTCCCTTGGATCTTTCCGAGTGTTGTAGAGCTCTTCACCACCGTCGCCGTACCGAATGTACTTCCACCGTTTTCCAGTGAGCACGTAGTCATCTGAACTGATGTGGGTTTTCACGACACGTCTCGTATCTCGCTGTGGATCCTGCAACAAATCCACGAGCGAGACGCCATCCAAGTCTTGTGCTGGCACGCCGGCCAATTCCGATAGCGTCGGATAAAGGTCCAGCAGACTGACTGGCTCATCGCAAAGGGCACCTTTCTGTGTTGTCGGCCCACTGATGATCAAGGGAACCTGAGTCGAGTGAACCCAGCCGGACTGTTTGCCCCAAGCCTGCTTCTCGCCAAGATGCCAGCCGTGATCGCTGAACAGCACCACGATCGTGTTGTCCGCATGCTCGCTAGCGTCCAGACACTCGAGCAGCCGCCCCAGTTGATGATCGACAAACGACGTGCATGCGAGATACGCCTGGACAGCCTGTTTCCATTGCCCGTGCTCGATCACGTGCGCGTGGGTTCCCGCGGTGACCGCGTTCAACGCTCGTTCTCTTCCCGGGGCTGGAATATCCGATAAGTCGTCGGGAATAACGTCGGGTAACTGGATTGACTCAAGCGGGTACAGGTCGAAGTACTTCTTGGGTGCATAGAGCGGGATGTGTGGACGATAGTAACCCACCGCCATGAAGAAGGGTTCATGCGGGGGCTGCGCTGCTATTTTATCGATCGCCCAGCTGGTGATCTGTCCGTCGCCGAATGACTCGTCGGGTAAGTCGAAGGCGGACCAGTCAAAGGACTCGCCTTTGCGATCTTGCGGGCTCCGCTCACTGGCCATCCCGTTGAAGGGCAGCACATAACGCTTCCCACCCGGTCCCTTCGTAATGACATGTTGGGGATGCTTCGTGCCTTTGCTTGGGAGTTCCCGTTTGCTGTAGTCGACATCCTTGTTACTAAATGGACTCCAACGCTGTTCTGGTGTATCGCTGGTTTGAAAGATTGCCTTGGTGACGCTGCTCTTGTGATGGATCTTGCCGGTGCCGAAGGTCGAATAGCCCTGATCTGCGAAATGCTGCGGCAGCGTTTGATAGGACTCGTGATGAAACTTGCTGCCGTTGCCGAAGACTCGGGTCGTTGTTGCGGCGAAGCCGGTCAGGATGGCCGTTCGCGACGGTTGACACAGCGGCGTCGTGCAGTGGGCATTCGTGAACGCGACGCCGCGCTGTGCGAGCCGATCCATGTGAGGTGTTTTCGCTTGGGGATGGCCCTTCAGGTAGCCAACCCAGCTGTTCAAGTCGTCGATGCTAATCAAGAGGATGTTCGGTCGCGATTCCGCGGGGAGATTCGCGCGTGTCCCCGCTTGCGACGGGCCTGCCGGGTGGACCGTCATCATCGCAATCGCGGTCACCCAAGCGCAACGCCAAATGACATCCGAACGCCGGCTGTCGTGTCTCATTAAAACCACCCTCAACTCGCGGAACGGATTCGATGCCGAACGTCAACGTCCGGCGATGTAGTTGACTGTGCCGCTGATGCCACCAGATTACACGGGACCTTCGAAGTATCGTCTGTTCCGGTGAGTCCTTGGCTCTCGTCACAATTCACGGACCCGCGTCGACCAAGATACGGACGTGGTCGAGTCCACTCTTGCAGATGATCCGAATCGCCAGCGTGCGTCGATCCTTCGATATTGTGAGCAGGTCCCCTTTGTCAGGAGACATCTCTTCTCGTATCTCAAGTCCTCGCTTCGAGGGACTGCGGTATCGGGCACCCTCGGCGCCGAAAAGGGCATCTGTCGTTTTGAGGCGATCGGTCGTCCAGATCACGCCGACGATCGGGACCGCAAACTCAATCTGTCCATCCAGAATGACCTCCGCTGCCTTGGCCCGGTCCTGCTTGGGAGTCGCGTTGAACTGTAGCAGATAAGAACGAACGGCCTTGCCGGATGGAATGGTTCTCGAGAGCTGGTCTTTCCCCCGCCGAACCTCGCCCGCGCCCATTGCGTCGACCTGAATTTCGTCGTGAAGACGCACCCGGCTCACCTCCGGGAACAGCGTGAGTTGATTGTCGTCGCGGTGCTTCGTCAGGTCCCAAGGCGGGCCAGGACGAACCACACGTACTGAACCGGTCGCCCCGGTAACGCCAAGAGCGACAGGCCACACGCGTTCGTAAACTCTGGCGTCGTAGTCACGGATGCGAAACGTGCTCCGATCGTCTCCAGATTGCGCCGCCTGTCCTTCGTTGACGACTGCCGAGTACCCACCTTCCGATCGGACGCGCACCGCTCCTTCAAAAACGCTGATATCGGTTGGGCCCGCGGGATCGACCATCACGCCAAATGAAGTCCCCAGGTCAATCAAATTCATCGTCGGCGTGTTGATTTGGAATCCGATTGCCTTCTCCGGAACCCGTGCCGCCAGCAAACCATGGTGCAGTTGCGCCCGATGTTTGCCCTTGATTTCGAACGACGCTGGTCCTTCCAGGGTCACCTCGACCCCATTGCGAAGCGCCAGCTTCACAATGCCGGAATCAAGCTCGATCTCTCCCGAAACCATCTCCCCGCCAGCAACCGACGCCCCGCCACTCCACCTCACGTTCTTCGTGTAGGCCACTCGGGCGATGCCCCCGCGTGCCGCCTCGCTTCGCGTCTGTCGCCAAGCAAGGAATCCGAATGGCACGAGGATGCAGGCGGCGACCGCAAGCCTTAACGCCGCCTGACTCCATTGCTGCGCAGGTGGTTGGGTTAACTCATGGCTGGGCAATGCCCTCCTTTCAACCTGGTACCCCAAGCCATAATCCAGCCTCGACCATTCCGCGAAGGTTCGGGCATTGTCCGGGCTCGATTCCATCCAGCGTGCCAGAGCAGCGATATCCTCTGGCCCAGCTTCGTCGTTCATATAGCGGCTGATGAGCAATTCGAACTCGGTCTGTTCAGGCGTCATCGGTCATCCTGTTCTGTTCGCGGATACACGTAACAAGCGTGCGTCTTATTCGATGAATCGCTACGGCAACCGCGTTTCGTGTCATGTTCATCTGTCCGGAGATTTCACTCAGCGCGCATCCTTGGCGGTACCGCAGCTCGATGAACTGTTTGCTTCTCGAGGAAAGTCTCTGCAAGCATCGCTGTAGGTCATCCTGGTATTCGTGCTCACTCTTTTCCAAGCTCTCGTGAGCGTCTGCGATCGCGATCAGCGCGTCCTCGCCAAAACAGTGCCGGTCACGTCCCATCGTCCGCAGATGGTGAAGAACGCGGTGCCGCGCGATTCCAAGAGCCCAGCCGACAAACGACCTCTGACGGTCGAATTCCGCAAAACTCCTGATAGCCGCTTCGGCCACTTCCTGGACGATGTCTTCGGCCCGGTGGCGATCGCGAATGGCACTGTGCACATAGGCTGCCAGAACGCTGTGCGCAGCCGACCAACACCGAGCGAACTCGGCCATTCGTTGTTCGGCGATTCTCTCCGCGGGGGACTCGGAATCATTCATGCACTGTCTCAGAGAAGACTGTGCCGGCGAATGCGAAGGGTTACAAGAACCGTCCCTGTTTTTCGCCGTGCCCTCCCCGAGATCTCGCTATAGGCTCGATCTCGACCCTCCCATCGCTGCGCGTGGGAGGGTGAAGTTGGGTTGCGATCGCCGAGGTGCATCGGATTTCGTTTGCAGAGGCATTCTCTGCTCGACCGGTGCCTGCTCTCGGGCCCACGGCTAACGAATCGATTCGTCCGGCAAGCCCGATTGAATCCCCTGATCCATGGGCATCTCATCTGGCTTGCCATCCCCATGCACGGTGATCAGGCGATCGAGCTCCATCCGCAGCTCCTGCACCACATCCAAATGGGCACCATCGTTGATCAAGTTCTTGTTCTCGCCGGGATCGACGGTCAAATCGTAGAGCTCGGCCATGTGCCGGTCGGGTGAACCATCACCATGCGGATATCGAACGTATTTCCAACGATCGGTTCTCAAGGCGCGAACGTTGGGCGTGTACGGGAACTGGTGCTCGTAGTTGTACTCGTAGTAGAAGCTCGTTCGCCAATCCGAGGTATCACCTTGAGCGAGGCGCTTCCAGCTGGCACCGTGAACTTTCGCGAGCGGCTCGGCCCCACAGATATCGAGGATCGTCGGCGCAAAATCAATCGTGGCGGTGATCTGCGGGATGACTTTGCCTTGCGTGGTCAAACCGGGATAACGCGCGACAAGCGGGATGCGAATCGAGGGTTCGTGCCCGGTCCGTTTGTCGACCATGCCATGCTCGCCTTCCAGCAACCCGTTGTCCGACGTGAAAACGATCAGCGTGTTATCCAGCTCGCCCCGATCTTCCAGGAACTGGTAGAGGCGCCCGACGCTGTCATCGACCGACAGAAGCGTTCCCCAGTAGGCGCGAACCATTCGGGCAAAGTCCTTGACGGCCTCCGGACTCTCGTCCGGGAACTCTTTTCGCCAGTCGAACAGGGGCCCATAGATTCCATGCCAGGTATCCAGTCGCTTCTTGAACCAAGCTGGCTTGTCGTCCAGGTCAAACGCACTCTTGGGATACTGGATGTCTGCTGCGTCAAAGGCGTTCTTGTACTTCTCTTCCGGGAAGTAGAAGCTGTGTGGAGCCTTGTGCCCCACCATGATCGCCCAGGGTTTCTCGGTGTCACGGTCCTTGATCCAGTCCATCGCCATGTCGGTCACGACGGTGGTGTAGTATCCCTCCACAACGCGGCGATCTTGACCGTTGAAGTTGAACTCCGTGTCAAAGTATTGTCCCTGGCCTTTGTGGGTCACGAAGTGGTCAAAGCCGGGACGAGGCATGTCGTTTTTCTCGCCCATGTGCCACTTGCCGACGTAAGCGGTTTCGTAGCCGGACTCCTGGAGTCGCATCGGAAAGCTGACCATGCCTTCCGGGTATTCCGTGAAGTTATTGGATACACCATGAGTGTGGGCGTAGAGGCCGCTCAGGATCGAAGCTCGGCTCGGAGAGCACAAACTCGTGGTGCAGAAGTGATTTCGAAAGAGCAAGCCTTCATCGGCTAATCGGTCGATGTACGGCGTCTTCAGGTACGGATGCCCCATGCAACTCAATGCGTCGTAACGTTGGTCATCGGTCAGGATGAACAAGACATTGGGGCGTCGAACCTTACGGATTCGAATGTTCTTCCAGCGGACAGAAAGCGGTTCGGTTTTCTGGCCGACACCATGAACTTGAAAACCAAGACGGCCACTAGCGAAGTCAGTGCGAGTGTCCTTTCCATCGGAGACCATGGTGCCGTTGATCCACACCTGGATGATTTCGCCCCGCGCAAGCACTCGGTAGCTGTTCCAATCGTCTTGCTTGTAGGCCTTCGTTGCGACCTCAGGTTTGGGATCCAGCAGCCAACCACCAACGCCTTCGAACCAGACGCCACCGGCGTTGCCGTTTGCGGCAATCTCTACCTGCGGCCCAAACAGAGAGTTCGTATCTGCTCTTCTTTTCGCCTTGGCAGACTCGGCTTTCGTGAGGCCTGCAGGTATTTCAGCGGCGCTCGAAGCGGAACGAATCTGTACGCCCGAATTGAGTGCTGCGTCACACTTTGCGTCGAACGTCAATTCAAAATCGCCGTAGCGGGCTGGCGGACAGAGAAAGCTGTTCGGCGTGCTTGGCTTGGTGGTCCCGACGAGACAGCCATCTTCCACACGATAGGTCGCTTCGCCACCCTTCTGCTCCCAGCCTTCGATGTCATTGCCATTGAACAACGTGACCCATTCCCCGGCTCCCGCTTCCGTTCCGAACGCGCTCAGCGCGGCTACCACTGCGATCAACCAAAGGGTGGTGAAAGGGTTCTTCATGTTGCTTTCTCTGAAAAATGACACTCGAAGATGTCTTTAATACAAAATCACGGGGATCAACGTTATGAATGAGCTCACAGTCGGCAGATTCTAGCGAACTGCTTTCGCCGATGGCGGAACCACCATGAACTCGGGCGGTTCATTCCGGGGCACAATCGGCGATGGGACGTTCGCCCGCGGCGGGCTTTGGTGGCTACCGCTAACTCAGCCTAATCCGACGTGACCGCTGTATCGCTATATTTCACGTGAGCTCGGATTCTGCCGCGCATGTTGAAACTTCTGGATCATAGCCACCAGAATTCACCCTCCCGCGGCAAAGCCGCGGGAGGGTGACATCAGGATGTTCCGCGATTCGCCCAGTTCCGCTAGCCCAGTTCAGCGATCGGTTTGGCTTCGAGGCCGTTGAAATCGTCGGCTTCGCAACCAAACCAACGAAGCGTGCTCAAGTGCAGATCGGCAATGTGCGTGTTTTCGGGACAAATGACATGCCCAGCCGGTTTGAGGGCTCCTCCGGCACGGCCGACGCAGGCGATGGGCAGGTCGATGTTGGAATGCGGGTCACCGTCTTTCAGGGACGAACCGAAGAACACAACACTGTTGTCAAGTGCCGAGCCGTTGCCCTCGTCAATCGCGTCAAGACGCTTCATCAGATAAGCCGACTGTTCTGCGTGCCACTCGTTGACCCGCGTGTAGCCTTCCACTTTGTCAGGCTTGCCGCCATGGTGCGACAAGCCGGCATGAAAGGGATCTTTGATGCCTTCGATAAAACTGAAGTTTGCTTCCGACAGACTGTTGACGTAGATCATCGACGCCACGCGCGTCGCGTCCGTCCAAAGGGCCAGGACGATCAGATCGAGCATCATACGAACGTGCTCCGCCCGGTCTGCCGGGATGCCAGCCGAAGGTGCCCGCAGGAGTTTTTCGGGCGGCTTCGTTGGCGGTTGCCAGCTGCGATGCTTCACACGTTCATGGTACTGAATTCGCCGTTCCACCGAACGAACGCTTTCCAAGTATTCGTCTAGCTTTTGTTTGTCGGCCGGCGTTGCGTCCCGTCGAAGTGTCTTGGCCTGGTTTGCAGCGGCGTCAAGAATACTTCCTTGCCACCGAGCACGTGCTCGGGCTTCCGGACCCACACCGGAGGCAAACAGGGACTCGAAGGCCGCGCGAGGATCAATTTCAGGCATCAACATGGTCGTGGAAGTCTTCCATGAAAGCGTCGCACCGTAAGAAACAGGGCTGTTGGCTCCGCTGCAGTAGCCCTGGCCAGGGTGCTCAACGCCAAGTTGCAATGATGGGAGCAGGGCGTCGCCTTGGATCTGACGGGCAATCTGTTGGTCGACGGAGGGAGCACTGGCGTACACGCCTCGTTTCGGATCTCGCTCCGCCTGAACACCACTCAGCAGCGCCGTCACCTTTCCAATGTGATTCCCGTAGGCATAGGTTCGCAGGTTCCGAATGACCGTCAGACGGTTCTGAAACGGCTGAAATGGTTTCAACGTCCTGGAAAGCTCGAAGTCTTTCCCGACGCCCGTCGGGTTCCATGCTTCTGGATAGAAGCCGTTCGCTTGATACAGCCACACATACCGCACCGGCGGTTGCGTCTGACGGCTCTCGGCGGCGAAGAGCGAAGCAGAGTTCATGACTTCGAGAAACGGCAATGGCAGTGCGGCTCCGATTCCTCGCAGCAACGTTCGTCTTGAAAGTCGGGCTCGAGTCATTGCTCATGCCTTTCCTTGATCTCTCGAAAGCAGAATGGGTAGCTTCGTACAATGGTTTTCACCAGGGTGCGTGCCCGATAGTCGTCTGCTTTGACTTGGCTCACGATGTCTTCCACGGTGTGTTCGTCAAAGTAGTCCAGATCGCGTCCCAATGCGTACTTGAGCATGGCTCGTGTCAACGCGGCGGTGAATTCATCCGCGCGTTCTGCGATCAGAAACGTTTTCAAGTCGCTGACGCCGCTTAGCTGACGACCATTAGGAAGCCTGGCACTGGAATCCACTGGGCCCGCGGGATCGGAGTCGCGCCAGCGGCCGATCCAATCAAAATTCTCAAGCGCGAAACCCAAGGGATCGATCCTGTTGTGACACCCGGCACAGCTGGGATCCCGCCTATGATGAGCAAGGGAATCACGCAACGAAATCTGTCGCGATTGTCCTGCCTCGTCGTCAAGCTGAGGCACGTCCGCCGGTGGACGCGGGAGTTCCACGCCAAGCACCGTCTCAAGCACAAACTGCCCACGGCGTACCGGGCTCGTTCGCGTGGCAAGGGAAGTCGATGTCAACACGGCGGCGGTTCCCAGCAACCCGCCTCGTCGCGGATCTTGCAGTTCAACGCTGCGAAACGTGGGGCCAGCGATATCCTCGATCCCGTAGAGCCGGGCAAGTCGCTCGTTAAGGAACGTGGTCTTGCTGTCGATCAACTCGAGGATGCTGCGGTCCTCTCTGAGAACTCGGTCAAACAACAACGCGACTTCCTCGCGCATGTCCTGTGCAAGCCGCCAACTGAAGTAGCGGAACAACTCCTTGTCCGGTTCCTTGCCGCGACCCATGTCGCCCAGATTGAGCCATTGCTGTGTAAACGCCCGCGAAAATCGGATTCGGCGTTCATGATCCAACATGCGATCGACTTGTCGGTCCAACGCGATGCACGAGGCCAGCTGGGTGTTTGTGACAGCCTGCATCAGTTCTTGATCCGGAATCGAAGACCAGAGAAAACTTGATAGCCTGGACGCCAAGGGGTTTCCATCCAGTCGTGCCACGCCGACTTCCTTGGCCGGCCCATCGGTTCGATACAGAAACTCAGGCGAGACCAATATCGCGACCAGCATTCGCTGCAGTGCGTCGCGATGATTCGCACCGGCTCCACGCTCCTCCTGGTAGAGGGTCAGGAAACGGTTTCGATCTTCTTCGCCAGTGGCACGTCGCGTCACACGAGGCAGCAGAAGATCCAAGTAGCCAGCTACACCGGCGCCAGATTCAGGGATCCCAAGAAACGGAGTCGGCGTCTCTTGCTCACGGTTGTTTGAGCGTGATTTTTGGCCTCCCTTGCCCGCCAAACTCTCGAATTCGATCCAATCAACGAACAGGTCACCAACCTGTTGCTTGCGATCCCGGTCCTGTTGGCTCCAGGCCTCGCGCTGGAGTTCGGCAATTTGCCTCAGAGCCTCATATTCGTCCGGCTCGTGCGACTGCAAGTGCTGCTCAAGCTTTGACCGATCGGTTTCAGCCAGCTTCGCCAACGCATTCAATGCCGGGACGACCGACTCTTGGTAGTCGTAGCCCAGGCCGGCCAGAAAGACAGGCAGGTAGCCCTTCTCATAATGGAATCTGTGCAACATCAAGTTGTCGAGAACGGCCGTGAAGTAGCCACCGTTGATGGTGCTTAGCAACTCAGCCGCGTCGTCATGATCTTGGTCGGCGATGTGGAGACCCTTCGCATTTAAATCGGCAACGGTGAGACCGTTGGGCAGCCAGCCTTGCGGTTCATAGGGTGGGGGATCAAAGGTGCTTTGTCCCAGTTTCATCTGCGGGCGTTCGGGAGACTTGGGCAACCAAAGCGGTCCATAAAAGTCGTAGCCGAGAAGGATTCTGTGATGCCCTTGCGTCAGGAACAACTCCGTCTCGTGAACGGCAAAGTCTTGTCCGGGAACAAGGATGCCCGTCTCTCGTGATGCGTCATTGACGGAATCGACCGCAATCCACGCCGCAGCGTTCTTGCCCGGACCCTTGCTGAGCGCGCGCATCCGGACCCGATAAAACCCCGTACGCTCAAAGTAGAACGATTTGCTGACGGCCTGATACTTGCTGCCGAGCTTGGAACTGAACGTCCATCCCAGTGACCCGTCCGGGCCCTTCGAGATCCTCTTGTTGAAACTTGCGTTGGTGCCGTCTTCGACTTCGTAATGAAGGACCTGTGAAGCACCAAGAGCTTGGTCAACGGCGCACGCCGCGACGACCTCGGCGGCTTTGAAGAAACGATCCAATTGCTTCGCCGTCATCAAGAGTGACGTGTGGTCGTTTGCAAAGCCGCTTGGCCCTTCGGGGTCGGCTGGAAGCATCTCATCGAGTTCCACACGAATGCCAAACAGGTCTTCGGCTGCAAACCGAAACTCGTCGCGCGTCAATCGTGTCAAAGGCACGCGTCCAGGCGCCCGCACCGAAGCCCAATCCACGTCCTCAAGGGATGACGTGACCCATTTGAGTAGCGTTTCTCGTTCAGCATGAGTCGGCTGCCGAGATGACTCTGGCGGCATCGTACCCGACTCGATCACTTCTGCCGCCCGAAGCCAAACGCGTCGATCCTCCAAGAACGTTGTCGGATTCGAAAACGTCGCCAAGCTGACATCCGCTTCGCGCGTCTCCGAGTCATGACACTCAAAGCAGAACTTCCCGAGTAGCTTTGTCGCAGAGACTCGATCTTGTGCCCCAGGTTGTTGAGGCCAAACCGGTGAAGCCACGACGAGAACGATCAGGCTCACGAAAACAAAACGCATCCGTGGCGACTTTGGGGTCTTCGTGAAAGCAACTGAGGGAGGCATCGGCGTGTTCGCGTACGGGTGTCAGATGAATCGCCGCGACTCACATCATAGAACAACTGGCCCTACTTCGAACCGGATTCACGTTCCTTCTCCCAAAAGGCGATCTCCGTCGACACCATCAAGGCCATCGCGCCGCCACGATCATCCGGCCCCAGAATCGCCGTGCGGTCAAAGTACTGGCGGAGAGTCTTCTGTTTGCCGGTCCCGGTGCAAACGTCAACCAAACGGCCTTTGCGTCCGATGCGCGACTTGATGGCGTGCCAAGCTCGTTCAACAACGGGTGACCATTCCTTGTGATCCAGCCACCCACGTCGCATCCCCCGAACCATGGCGAACGTGATCATGCACGTCGCCGTGAACTCACGATAGCTTTCCTCGCGGTCGATCACTTGGTGCCAAGCCCCCGTCGGATCCTGATGCTTTCGGAGGGCGTTCAGATGCGCGCGATAGGACTTCAAGAAAAACGGAAACGCCTCCGAGTCTTCGGGTAATGCACTCAGCGAAAGCGATATCCCGAGCGCCGGAAAACCGTTGCCCCGTCCCCAGGCGGCTTCATCGAGAGGAGAGTGCCGGTAGAGCCCGTCGTCACGCAGACAGCGTGCTTGCATGAACCTGAGGTGCCGAAGGCACTGGTCGAAGTATTTCTCGTCACCCGTTAAGGCACCAACCTCGGCGAGAATCGCGCATCCCATGAAAACCGAGTCGCTCATTTCGTTGTGAAACGGCATCGACTCCTTGGGTTGGCCGCTTGCGTCGAAGCCGTGATCCGCGGCCTTCTTCGCAAGGGCTGTCCAGCCGCTGTCGCCGGACCGACGGGCGAGCTCTGAAAATACCAAGTGTCCGGACAGGACGCTCCCATTGCCCTTCGCTGGCATGCTTTCCTTTTCCCCAGACCGATAAGGCGACGCCATTGCCATCGCATCACGGAGATAGCGATCATTTCCGGTCACTTCACCCAGCCGCATTCGCCCCATGACGGCCAGTGACGGGATGTACATGACCCGATCAAGTCTGCCTCCGTACACTTCGGCCAGTTCCTGCATGACTTCGCGAGTCGAACGCGAACTTCGGCGATTGATCTCTTTCCTGGCCGCCGATGACGGAGGGGATTCGAAGCGAGTATCGAGAGCCGTTGTTATCACGCGCAAGAGCGACTCGCTGTCGGATTGAAACCCGGGAATCGAGCCGACTTCGGAGGGCGAACCCTCGCTCAAAGCAACAATGAGCGACCCGTCGACAGCAGGCCGCATGCTATTCTCTGAAAGCCGTTTGCAGATTGTCTCAACTGCTTCCATCGATTCGGTCGGATACGCCCATGTTGAACCGCTGCCGGCCCGCAGATCAATCACCAAGTCCGGAGCGTGCATGCCGATCCAACGCCAGAGATACTGCGCCTCATCGTTTTCAGGCTCGTTGTAAGCGTTTCCTTCCGGAGGAAATCGCAACTCCGTCAATGCGTTCTGGCTGAGAGCATCCGGCCGCGCACACGGAACGCAGGAAACCGTGTAGCGCTCGTGCAACTCGGTTTCGGATTGGAAGTTTGTAAGCACCTTCATTGAACGCTCGACCGAATCGGTCGTGCCGTCCAGTCCGCCTACAATGAGGATGCGATACTTCTGAGTGTCTTGCGCGAGTTCTTCCTCAGCAATGAAACAGGGAATCGCTGTTCCCTGGCTTGTAACTCCGATTGCCGATCGAACGACCCCGTTGACCGAATAACGATCCAAGATCGTGGTCAACCGGGAGTCAGAGCCCAGACTCGGGCTGCCTTCCAATCCGAATGCGAACGCCAAGGCGAGACAGAGGAAGCGTCGTGCAAGTTGCAGCATGACCGTGGCTCTTTGGTGTCCGCACGTGATGCGGTCACGGTTTGTGCAGCCCGCACGACAATGACATGGGCCGGTAGGATCCGGCCTCACTCGTTCGAACTGGCGGACTCGTTTGGGGATTGATTTACAGATCGGCTCCAGAAGTCTGACCAGATGGACCATTGTTTCTCGGTGAAGACCTTCTTCAATTTCTCTTTTCGGTCCGAGTAGAAGTCGTTTTTGGCGTCTTGTAGAGCACTTCCGCTGAGATCTTGGAACGTGAGCTCAACGGCCTGGCGTTCTTTCTCTAACGCGTCGAGCTTTTCCTGCTGGGCAGCTGTTAACTTCAGTGCCGAGAACATCTCGGCTGGTGTCTGGGGCTCCGAAACCTCTGTGACCGGTGGTTCGTTCACGAATGCGCCGCCGTGCCAACGGGAAGCGTTTTGATTGGCCTGCTTAACCAGAGAAAGCAACTCCAGGTTGGGCTCGCCAAAGGGGCTGAAGAATCCACACTGCTGTCCCAATCCCTTGGTGCCAGCCGGAGCCCATTGCTCGATGTAGCCGCAATGCCACCAGCCGAGCATGTAGGGGTGATCCTCCATGGTGCCCTTCATGTAGCGTTGGTACTCATTCGCAACGGCCGCAAAACTCTCAACTTCCAGGCCCTTGATCTTGCTGTGATTGGGCGTCTTGAAAGCATACGAGTGGTCGCCATTGATGATCGGCAGGCCGGTTTTGCCGTGTAACTCCCGCAGCGTCTCGTTGTGCAGGTCTGTGTAGAACGAGTAGTACTGGATCGTCAGGACGTCGTTGTATTTGGCGATCACGTCCAAGACGCGGTCGGGAATCATGTCGACCCAAACGTCGTAACCGACGTCGTGTTTGTCGCCCAGGAGGAGGTGGTTCGGGTCGTACTTCTTGATCAAGTCATGATGCAAGCCGTACCACTTCTCGGCGAGTGCCACGAGCATGTCCTCCGCATCCTTCTTCGCTTTCGGGATGTCGTTGGGCTTGTGCGGCCACGACGTGACCTCTGCCAAGTCTTCCCAGGAAGCGATGTCCTGGATGGCATAAGCCCCCGCGGCAGCTGCCGCTGAGGGGTGGTTTTGTTTCAAAACACGCAGCCACTCTCGTTTGCCCGCAGCATCCGCCGGTAGCTCACGTATGTCCTGGACCCACGGGTAAACGAGCCCACCATCCGGGAACAGTTTTCGCTGCCACCGGCGGATGGGTTTCAAGTCGGGCATGTCAAAGTACGAATATCCGAGGCAGTACTTTGCCTCACGCAACGGTGTGCAGATCCTCTTTGCCAAGACATCCAGCTTCTCCCGGAAGTCGGTGGAGAAGACATCGGGGAATCGGGCGCCCCGGGCGCGGTTCATCTGCATCAGGGAGATGTTCTGAACCTTGATCTTGGCGACGTAGTAGATCTGCCGCTCCTCGTAGAGGTTCAGCGGCGTTGAGTAGGCATGGAAAGGAATCGTGTTGAAGGCATGGTCCTTGAAATCCTTCACCACCATGTCGGCGTAGCCCCCAATGTTCTTGGCTCGCGGATTGAGGCCGCCCCAGGATCCTCGGATGTCCTGGCCGAATCTGCCCGTCAGCCAACCCTCGTTGACTTCGTTGAACAGCACGCCCCCTTCACCGACATGATTCATCCCGGTCGTGATGAATCGCTTTCCCGTGTGGTCGACGAGCCACCAAACGCCTTGGTCGTTTTCCAGGTGAATGAAGTTCGGGTTGCCAATGACCTGAGGTTGGGCGGAGCGCGCACCGGTCGCCGCATCGCCGCCACTTTCGTCTCCTTGGACGGTAACATTCGGGTCATCCTGGCCATGGCTCACAGGAAGGCCCGTAGGGCCAAGGGCAACGACAAACAGCAGCCAGATTGGACTTACTCGCATCTTAATGGGACACTCCTGGCTGATCGCCACTTAATTCACCCTCCCACGCGCTGCGATGGGAGGGTCTAAATCGAGCTTCAAGCGATATTTCGGGGAGGGCACGGGTACAGTGTTATGTGAACGCGCTTTTTGTTTTCTTGCGATTGGTGTTTTCTTGCGACAGGCGCTCCCCGGCCACGCTGACGCGGGCCGACCCTCCCCCGGCAAGCCGCGGGCGGGTGATCTGGATTCGGCTCCGTTTCGGTGGTGGCTAGAGGCGAGCGGTGTCTTGAATGGGGGCTACTTGATCTCTCGAAGTGGCCCATCAACGACGAACGCATCGGGGAAGTCTGCCGCTTTCACGCCATCACGACTGCGAAGCCGTCTGTTTTGTTGACGCCCTCGTGGCGGATTCATGGGAATCTCCATTCCACCCAGCTCGTCCATCATGGCATAGAGCCGACTCTGCATTTGTTGCCTGGTTTTTGCAAACTCTGGAAGATGGGCGAGGTTGTTTTGCTCTTCCGGGTCTGCCTGAATGTCGAACAGCTCGTCCGTGTCCCACAGGCCGTAGTACGTCGTGTATTTGTACTGGTCTCCGCGAAGGCAGAAATGCGTTGGCGTTTGAGGGTAGTTTTGTTCCCAGTAGTAGACGTAAAGGAAGTAGTCGCGCCACGGGATCGTCTCACCTTGGGCCAGAGGCAGGAAGCTCTGCCCGTCCATGTGGGGCGCCTTCTTGACTCCCATGGCCTCCATCACCGTGGGAGCGATGTCGATGTTGGCGACGACCTGTTCCACGACCGATCCCCCTTCGATGAGTTCCGGGCACTGCATCAACATGGGAACCCGGCTGGACGTTTCATAGGCCACGCGTTTGTCGAACAAGCCGTGTTCGCCAAACATGAATCCGTTGTCGCCCATGTAGATGATCAGGGTCTCGTCATAGATGCCCATGTCCTTCAGCTGTTGGACGACGGCTCCGATGCTGTCGTCCACACTTTTCAACGCTTCGCAGTATCGCTTGTAGAATCCTTCGACGCTCTGACCGGTGTGCAAGGCAAAGTCCATGCCGTGCCAACTGTTGCGTTGGTCTAGCAGCCAACGAGGACGGTTCTTGAGGTTGTTCTTCAGGAGTTCGCTCGACGCCGGGAATTCAAAGGGTTGGTCTTGGAGCGAGTCCTTGTACTTGGGTTCCGGGGTGAACGGATCGTGCACTGCCTTGTGTGAAAGATACAAGAAGAACGGCTTGTCGCGGTCCGTCTGTTGTTCAAGAAACTCGATCGCCTTCCGGGTCAGCAAAGGCGTGATGTAGCCATCCTGAGGGACACGGCGACCGTTGTCGTTGATTGTGTATTGGGGTCCAGGCGGGTAATACATCCCTTGACCTTTGAAGCTGAACCAATAATCGAAACCGGGGCGCGGGTTGTCATTGGCACGACCCATGTGCCACTTGCCGACGAAACCGGTTGCGTAGCCCGCGTCCTGAAGATACTGAGGAAAGAACAGAGTCCCCTCCGGCACGGCCCGCTGGTTGTCGATCACGCGGTGCCGGAATGTGTAGAGCCCGGTCAGAATCGACGCGCGACTGGGTGAACAAAGCGAAGTCGTCACGAACGCGTTCTTGAGATGCACCCCGTTTCTTGCCATCGCATCCATGTGCGGTGTTTTGGCCAGCGGATGCCCCATGAAGCTCATCGCGTCGTAGCGGTGATCGTCCGAAAGAATGAACACCACGTTTCGAGGTTTTGTTCCTGCCTCCCTCTCAGCGGTCACCGTTTCCGGAACAGGCACCACTTCCGCTACCGCCACCTGGGTCAAACCCAGCGTCACCAAACCCGCGATCACGTGCTTCAGGAGTGCCCGTGTGTGTGTCATTGCAAACGGTGTCATATCACTTTCTTTTCGGCGTTCGGAAACGGGGTCGGCGGACGCAGATTAATCCGAATCCATTCTGATATAGTTCGCGCCACCCCGGATCCTGCCGTCTCTTTCTGCCTTTTACGCCGCGATCGGTCCATTTCGTTCGTCGCTGTGTGACCTCGCATTCGGAATCACACGCGGCCAGCCAGCAGCGGTTTGATGACACGATCCGATCAAACAATCCTCATGCACGCGTCAACCTCAGCCTATCCAGCGGATAAACGAGGTAGGGCCGGTTCCCACCGGCCATCGGAGACCAATTCGTGGCGACTGGCCGGTCGCATCACGTTTCGGTCGGAGGTGCCCCCTGGGTGATGTCCCAACCCAACCATTCCGACAACGACGCCACCTGAGCATCAATCTCCTCCGGCGAAACGCCGCTCTTCTGTGCCGCGGCTTCGATGTGATCACGCGGAATTGGTTTCGTCAGATCCAGGTAGGGACCGAAACCGTCGAGGTCGCGCGTTATCAGGATGCGGCCGAGTTCGGAATGCATTCGACCAAGCGCGACGCAATGCTCCGCGCGCTGCTCCTTTGTCAAACTCGCATCGAAGGCGTTTTGTTGGAGCAGTTTGCGCGTGGCCTCATCCGGCCACTTCTCGGCCAAGGCCTGAAGCGCGGCGCTGCGGGGATCCTCGTGGTCATCCTGGACGGCGCGCTGTTGGAGCAGTTCGCGCGTGGTCTCGTCAGGCCACTTCTCGGCCAAAGCCTGAATCGCGCCTTTCCGGAGCCCAAATTCCGGAAAGGATGCGAACTGTTCGACAACAGTTCGATCGTTGCTTACAGCCGCCACGAACTGCGGCCAATACAACTCCGCGGAACCCCGCACTCTTTCGATCGACGACAATTTCTCCTCAGAACGCGGCATCACTCCCAAGTTTCCCGCCGCTGTGACCAGTTCTGAAAGTGATTCTTCAGCTAATCCTGTGGCTCGCTGAAATACGGTGACACACGCAATCAGCAACGTATTGAAAGCAGCATTCAGTTGACTGGAGTTTCGTACTTCTCCTAAACACCACAACGCCAATGAGAGTTCCGGAATTGGTGTGTCTCCGTGCCATTGCGTCAGATCGGTACGCATCGTGAGCTGTTCGACGATACGGCCGACGAACTGCTCATCAATCTGACCGCAGATTAGTCGTAGCACTTCGCGCCAATCGTCGTCGCGACAGTGGGCGTCGAACAGATCGATCAGGTCCTGCTCGCCAAGCGTCTTGGCGACATTGAACTGGTGGACGATGTCCGCCGCGCAGAAGTACTCGAGAAATGTGCGGTGGACGAAGGCATAACTGTCCGCGCCGATGTAGCAGAGTATGAAGTTGCGAGCTCGCAACTGCTCGACCAATGCACGGGATATCGCCTTCGCCTGGTCAATCCGCAGTTCCGTGTGTAGGTAGTCTTCAATCAGGCTGGTCAGAGTCTTGCCGTCGATGTAGTTCGCGCGGGAGTTATCCGACAGCCGGGTCTGCATCGCATACGCGATGCTCCGTAGGATGTCCGTCTTCTCGCGCAGGCCGATCTCAGTGCTCAGGCCGGGGAACTCGCCCAGCGTCCGCTCGACGTCCCATTGATGCAGGAGCAGGCGTGAACACTGCTGGTACAGGTCAACGCGGTCATCGGGCAGCTTCTGATTGCGATTCAGAATCGCCATCATGGTCAGCAGCAGCGGGTTGCCCGCCAATTGGGCGATGGAATTGGAGTTCTCTATCGCCTTGGCCAGCCGCTCATGTTTCGGCTCCGCTTCTTCCGGTTTGTCGAACGTGATGGCGTGCCAATTGTCGAGAAAGCCAGCGATCTGTTCGGTGTCCAGGTCCTGCAGCATGAAGTGGCGGAACTCGGCGTCACGTAGCCGCTGCGGTTTGTAGCCGACCACGCGCGACGTCAGCACGATGCGAACGTGTTTGTGATCGTTGCTGAACCGGTGGATGTCGTTGACGACCAGGTCGCGCTCGGCAGGATCAAAGACTTCGTCCAGCCCATCCAGCAGCAACACGACCCGATCCGGCTTATCCAGCAAATGATTGAGCGTGTGTTGGTTCAGCCGATGCCAGCTCCGCGCCTCGTGCAGGTACTTGAGAAAGTCCTTGCCGCTGGAGCACTCCCAGCGGTTGTAATCACGCAGCTCGATCATAAGCGGCAACGCTTGCGTGTAACGCTGATTGGCATCGTCCGTCCGGGCCCACTGAAGTGCAAGAAACCGAAGCAAAGATGATTTGCCGGACCCAGGATCGCCGAGGATGACCAGACGCTCATCACTTGGACGACCAACCGCGTCCAACACAGGTCGGGGCGGCTGGTTCACGTAGGCCTGCCGACGCTCGTCTTGCAGCTTCTCTGTTTCCTGCTGATCGGCGTCCAACTCGCCGGCTTCGCAGAGCCGTTTGAGGTGTTCCTTGGGGATCTCCAACAGTTGCGGGTCGTATTCATGGCACTCGCGAACCGACTGCGGAACAAACACGCTCCACAAACGCACCTCGTTGTAGTAGGCCCCGGTCGCATCCAGGCTGGCGAAGTCCAGACTACCGAAACGTTCGACGAGCGCCTCGCGATAGGTTTCCAGATCGAACTCCGGAGGCAGCCCGGCAAGTTCCTTCAAGGCGACTGAATCCTGAGCTTTGGCCAGCGACTCAAATGTCTCACGTAGTTGGCTAGAAGACTGCAGAACTTCGGTCATTCGTTTGGCAAACTGCTTTGCAATGAACGGCCACGAAAAGCCGTCCGGCAGCTTGTGGGGCTCCTCGAGTTGCTGCCAGGCGGCGGCAAACGCCCCTGGATCAGGCTGGTTGCCAGGTTTGAGAAATAGCGAGGCGATTGTCTGCTGAATGCAGTCCTGCCGGATGAACCGTCTGACGTCGTCAATCCACGCGGGATGCTCATCATCCGGTACATCCGCACGGGACAGTTCACTCTCGATCAACTCCAGCAGTTCCTTGACGGCAAGCCCCGCCGCCTTGGTCAACGGATCGCGATGGATGACCGAATAGACGTCTTTGAAGCACTTTCCGACGTAACTTTTTGCTGGGTCTTTGGCGACGTCCTTCGCAAGATCTTCGAGAACTGGTTTAAAAGCAAAGTCATGCATCGCAGCGCCCCAAACGGCAAGCCACTCAGTCCCGGAAAGTCCTGCTTTGCCAGTGGCCAGCGATACCTTATCTCTCTGTCGGCGCGGAAACACCGTTACTTTTACATAGCCACATGTGCTTATAACGCTTGGTTGTGGAGCACCTGACTCTTCACAGTCGACAATCGCCTTTGGGATTCCGCTCCCTCGGCCTTCAACATGACTTATCCATCGGAGCGCATTGGCTAGCCGCGAATTCCTCGGCTCCGGCTCAGTCTCAAGATCTGATAGCTGGTACTCTTCATCTTCGGTTAACTCTAGCCCGTGCCAAGTGCCTGGACTCAGTATCTCGATGCGATTTGTGAATAGTCGGATTTGTCCATTCTTAAAATCGGAATAGTCACGGTGGCAAATCGCGTTAGCCATGATCTCCCGAACGGCCGTCATTGGATATTCAAACTCTAACCTCGCCGTCACCTTGCCAGGTGGAATCACTTCGGCCTTATCTACTCGCGCCTCAACAAAACGCATTCCTTCTTCTATCTGTGTAATCACGGAACCAGCTACTTCCAACGGCGCATCTGGTACCGCTGCTCGATTCGTACCGGAGTAGGCGATGCATTCAATAAACGCTCGTGGGATGAGGATTTGAGGGAACTCATTGAAGAGCAAGACACCAGGAGCGTATAGCCTGCCACCAGACATTAGACTTGCGCGTCGCAAAAAGTCTTGGCCTCTTAATTCGTTCGGCAACTGCTTCTTTTTGTCGGAGCGCAGCTCATCTCGGTACCGGGACAGGAGTTTCGCCGAATAGTCGCTTACTCCCGTCAACCAGTTATCGACATCGGAAGGAATCTCCTCTACGACAGTGTTGCTCGGATCGGTGCCGTCAGTAATCGGGTAGTACTCTCCCAATGACTGAAGAAGCTGTTTGATGCCAAATTCGAAATTAGGATAGCATTCAGCCGCCTTGGCTTGAAAACCCAATCGAGCTAGATTTGCTTCAGCATCCATGCGGACCGGAAAGACCCTGACTGGTCCTGCGCTCTCCGGATTCTGAGCACTACCAAGAACCATCTCCACCCAGATGCTACCCGCTGCACGAGCCGTTCCACAAATGACAATCGGCCCATTTTTGGACAAGCGCTTGTTAACTTCTGTCGTAAAACGCTGGCCGACGAGGATATCTCCGGTTCGCCAAACCTT
>JBCCYK010000051.1:0-30591 GCA_039189905.1 Planctomycetota bacterium | reverse complement strand
GGAGTCTCAAGCAGAAACGCAAAAAGGCTGGTTGGAACACGGACTATCTTCAGAAACTCCTTTTTGCAGCCTGATTATGATGCGATCGCCGTGGCCCCCGTCCAAACGTCTCCCTTGGAGTGAAACTGAATGATGTTCGGACTGATGCGAAGCTTCTCCTTCGGCATTAGCGTGATGGCCGTCGAGTGCTTTAGATCCGTTAAGAGATTGCTTGCTGTGAGGCTATAGCTGCGTGGCTTGCCAGATAGTAACTCTGGCACCAAAGCCAACTCGACATAATGTTCTCCTTGACCGCCTTTTAGCTCGAATTGAACTCCGTCAGTTTCGGGTTTAAGGTCGAAAATGACGTCCTCAGGAAGGTTTGGCTTGGTTAGCACGAATGGCAAAACATATCGTTTTAGTTTCCCCTGGGGCCGGTAGGGGAATACGTTTATGGTGTCCTTGAAACACATCAAGCCGTCCAGCTTATATCGCACCAGAAGCGAGATATTGCGTGCTTTACTGTCAGATGAAATGATCGAGAAACGCACTGACTTCTCAATGGACTGACTTACCAGAGGGGTCTCAAGCTGAGCGACGAGCGTTGCGGAAGAAAACTCATCAATGACATGCTTCGAAAGCTTGCCATGCGTGCAACTACAACTTGCCTCAAGCGACTGCACAGGGAAACGTATGGCGTTCTCATTCACCAACTTAATTTTGAGTTGACCAGAAGCGCCGCACGGCAAGTTCCCCGCGTCCACGACCAAAGCAAACTGGCCGTCAAGCAAAGGCTCAATTGGAACTTCACGATCGACTGAGAATTCCGGCGTATTGTCCGCATGTGCAGCGACTGCAAAGCTGAAAACGAACACGCCCAACCAAGTCTTTAGCCACGTTCCGCCCATCGAACGCCCCCACGCGAATAAATGCCCCACCACCTAGCGCGATTGAACGGTAGAGGGGGGGCGGAGACAAGTCAAGCAGATTTCTGTTTTTCTTCCTTTCAATGTTTTCAGGTGGCCTTCTCACGAAACCGTGAAGATCGTGACGAAGGTACATGAGTACAATCCATCTTGCCAGCAGGTGCGCCAATCGGCAGTGGCGTTGCATTTGTGCACATCCCACTTGCCCGCTGCCGTACTCCGTGTGCCCAAGACCCATCTGAAAGCATGCGGTAGATTCTTCAATCACATTTTGGGTGAACGATATTTTGCGATGGCGAGCATCGCGTCGCAAACTTGGTGGAGCTGCGGATCCTCGATGACCAATGGCGGCGTGGAGTAGATGCAGTTCCCGAATGGACGAAGCCAGACGTCATGTTGCATCGCGAGTTTGCGCATGGTTTCGGAATCAGGTAGCTGACGGACTTCGATCACCCCGACGGCTCCCCGCGTGCGGACATCAACGACGCCAGGCCACGAACGGGCTTCGGGCAAACGAGATACGAATGCATCGTGAATTCGTTTGGCGTCTTCGGATCGTTCTTCCTGATCAAACACATCGAGGCTCGCGTTCGCGGCGGCGCAGGCGATCGGATTGGCCATGAAGGTTGGTCCATGCATGAACGCGTCGGAAGCCTTTTCTGACAAGAATGCTTCGAACACATGCGAACGAGCAACGGTCGCCGCCTGAGTGGTCATGCCGCCCGTCAATGCCTTGCCGAGGCAGATGATGTCGGGCACGAGTGGCTCCTCCGGCGTGCCGCATCCATCGATGGCGAATCGCTTACCCGTTCGATAAAAGCCTGTGGCGATCTCATCGGCGATCAACAAGACCCCATGCTGCTCGCAAGCCGACTTGATCCGCGCGACATCTTCCGGGGCGTGAAACCGCATGCCGCCT
The DNA here is from genome assembly GCA_039189905.1 of Planctomycetota bacterium. Taxonomy (GTDB): domain Bacteria; phylum Planctomycetota; class Planctomycetia; order Pirellulales; family Pirellulaceae; genus Rhodopirellula. The sequence continues at coordinate 28,767 of JBCCYK010000051.1, read as the reverse complement.
GCGCCTTGGATCAATGGTTCCAGGACCACCGCTGCCAACTGTCCGGCCTGTTGTTCTAGCAGGCGATCAAAACGTTCGATGGATGCTGTGTCGGAGGGAACTGGGCTGTGCAGCTGTGGAAGGATCGCGTCCCCGTAGGAGGCATGCATGCTTCGATCGGGATCACAGAGCGACATCGCTCCGGTGGTGTCTCCATGGTAGGCATGGTGAAACGCAAGAAACCGCCGTCGTTCGGGTTGGCCCTGGCGCCGATGAAAACCGATCGCCATCTTCATGGCGACTTCAACCGCCACGGATCCGCTGTCCGAGAAAAAAACGTGGTTCAGGTCTCCAGGCAGCAATTCGGCGAGTCTCTCGGCCAAAGTTTCGGCAGGCTCGTGCGTGATTCCACCAAACATCACATGTGACAGTTGGCCGGCCTGGCGACGAATCGCCTCCACCAGATGCGGGTGCTGGTAGCCATGACAAACCGACCACCAGGATGCCAGGCCATCGATTAAGCGTTGACCGTGGTCCGTAACGATTTCAACACCCTCAGCAGCCACGATGGACGTGGGCAAGGGGGCGGTCTGCATCTGGCAATAGGGACGCCAGACCGTGCTCATTTCTTCGCTTTTAGCTCGGCAGCTTCGGCTTCCAGCGATTTGACTTGGTTTTCCAATTCCGCCAGCTCAGCCACATCGTCCGCTTGTTCGCGCGAACCGGCCAATTGGACACGGAGGGTTTGAAGTTTCTTGTTGATCACGTCGAGTCGTTTCTTGGCTTTCTTGTCCATGTGTGTTGGAGCGTTCCGTGTGGCTGTGAGGAATGGGACAGGAGCAGTTTGTGCGATTCGTAGACGCGGTAAAGGAGGCAAAACCCGGAATGGGTCAAAACTCGAGGAGTGCCATCAAGAAATGCACGACCAACACCCAGAGTGTTGTCCACAAGACGGTGGCCGTGATGGCGGCCGAAACGTCGCTGGCCGAACCTTTCTCACGCATCCCTTGATGGTAGCTGATCGTTGCCGTTCCGATAGCACAGAGCAGATTCTTCATCTGCACCCATCCCCAGCCCTTCAAGAGCCATTGGGCCAGCAGGCCATCGGGCTCCGTCGCAGAAATCGCGCGCGCGAAGTGTTGTTGCCAGAAAAAGGCCCCAATCTCTGGGTGCATGTGGGCAAAGGTGCGGCAACTGATCCAGCGAGCGGAGACAAACGCGATCCATTCCAAAAAAGGTGTTGCCATGAGGAATGCAACGGTGAGTGGCAACAGGAGATACTGTGCTGGTAGCACGCCAAGGGTTTTCAACGCGTCCACGCCACCGTTATAGCGTTTGACGCCGACATCGGCAGCGACGGCCGCACCACAGCGTGCGGCGATCAAGACCGTGGCTAGCACTGGCACCAACACGCGATAGAGCGCAAAACCGATGGACGCAAGCAAGTCATCCATCAGCAAGGGTTGCGTGTAGAGTCGAAATGGAAGGAAGCGAAGGGTGAAATACGTTGTTGTGAAACCGGCAATCAGGCCCGCCATGAGGAGATAGGCGCACGCGGAGAAACCGCCGACCAAATTGAGGTAGTGCAAGCCAAATCGCGCGGCCCAGCGAAAGCGTGGTACAACCGGCAGCAGATCGAGCGGGAGCCGTGCCGCCGCAATGAGCGCCGCGCCCGTTGTGACGAAGAAGGAATCCATCTGCCGACGTGCTGACGAAAAGGTGCGTGGCAGCACGCTTGCCCTAACTGGACCCTCGTTCGAGACTGTGGCGTTCGCCAACCCCGATTGCTGCGTCTGGTCCGTCGAGACAGCCGGCGGCAAGACCCGCGACATCTTGGCCGCGACGGTGTGGTGCTGATCTGCCGGGACGGGAACCAGCTTCTGCTCCGAGGCGTCGAGAAGGATCACTTTGTCTGCGATCGGCAAGAGCGTGTCGTAGTCATGCGTGACCACGATACTGGTGCGGCCAAATCGCGACTGCGTTTCCCGGATCAAGTCCGCGACTTGGGCTCCTGTCGCCGCATCGAGTCCTGATGTGGGTTCGTCGTAGAGCAGCACGTCCGGCTGACTTGCCAGCGTTCGCGCAATTGCCAGACGTTGTTTCTGACCGCCACTGAGAACCGATACCGACGAATCGGCTGGGACACGCAATGTGCTTAGCCACTGCTCGGAGGACAATCCGGGAACATCCAACCCGCGGTGGTCCATCGCAAATTGAACGTTTGCGAGGGGGGACAGCTCGTCAAAGAGCGCGAACTGTTGAAAGACAACGCCGACGCGTGATCGCTGTTTCTCACTGGATGTGCTGCGATACGTGGTTGACGCCTCAGGCCAGGGTTCGTGATCCCAGCCCAGGCTGCCACACCATTGAACCTCACCCTGGCTGCGAGGCAAAAGGCCGGCCATCAATCGCAGGAGCAAACTCTTGCCGGCACCGGAAGGTCCAACTAGCACGGTGATCCTGCCTGCTGGAAACACGACGTCGCAATCATCGATCAGCGTGCGCCCGCCTGCGGACAGACAGAGCCCATCGATCGTGAGGGCTTTGAAATCGCGGATGTCAGACGAAGTTGGACTGGTCTCCCCGCCCAAACCTGGCGTGCCCGGTGCGTCAGCATCCATCAAATGAATTCATCCCTGAGGCCACAGCGATTACCGGGCTCGATGAATCCAAGTGTGGTTCGGCCATAGGTGCGAAAGTCCCATTCGTCATTGGGGAGACGCGTTGAGTCAAAGCTTTTCTCGGTCTCGGTCACCAGGATGCTGCCCGGTGGGGCGTGGCGACGGCAATGGTCAATGAGGGTGCACAAGGCTGCCAAATCGTCCGTGTCTTCCCACATGCGATAGGGGGGACAGAGGAGGCAAAGCCAGGGGCGTTCATCTGCGACCGCCGCGTCTGTCATTTCGGCATCGGCATGGTCAGAGGGGCTGATCGCATGAGGAGCCGCATGTGAGTCGATGATGGACATCATGCGCGTGGCCAAACGAAAAGTGTCTCCAATGACCACCGTCAGGCGATCTGACACGCCCAGCTTCTCTGCGCTCTTGCGTATCCATGAGCCCGCTCGGGGCACCGCTTCGATCGCAGTTGCTTCGGATGCACCACGGCTGATGGATTCGATCGCAAGGATGCCGGTACCGGCGAACAAGTCAAACACACGCATCCCACGAATGGCCGGTCCGACGATGTTAAACAGGTTTTCGCGCACACTGTCCTTCATTGGACGTGTGAAGTCGGCACCATGGTACATGACGGGGCGTCCCCGTAGATCGCCACCGATGATGCGTAGGCTGGTGGGTTTGATCTTGGCCATATCGCGATGCCTCAATGATAACGCCGGTCCGGCAGGGGCTACACTCGCAGTCTAGGCATTGCTTGACAAATGGAACACCGGCGAAAAGCACTCAGACGTTCACAGTCGATGTCTCACGCCGAGCCATGCGTAGGACGAGTTGTTCAAGCTGAAACCGATCACGACCCTCATTGCTATGGGTGCCTTTGAGACGGAGGTCAGAATCGAGCAACCAGGGCAGCAGTTCTTGCGCTCGATCACGTCCCAATGACTTCATTGCCTTCTTGGCCGACTGCAGCTCGAAAGGGCGCACACCGGCCGAGGCAAGTGCATCATCAAGACTTAGTTTGGGCGGGTGCCGCTCGCTTCGCAAAAAAGCGGCGGTCGCCATCCCGTAACGACGGAGTGACCACGCGATTTGGGGAAGTAGTGCCAGGGCATGCTGGCCGCCGTCGAGCAAATGATCCAGTTGCAGGAGCGCTTCGGCCGCATCACCTTGCACAATGGCATCGGTGATCTGCCAGATCGTCTTGCCTTGCCAGCCCGCCACCACATCCCGCACAAGTTCGCCATCAATCGTTCCACCAATGGGAAGATAGACCGCGAGCTTGGCGACTTCCGTGTCGAGCATGCCCACGTCATCACCCAGCATTTCAACCAGTGTGTCAGCCGCCTCTTTGGTTAGCTTGGTTTGATGCCGCGACGCAACGTACTGGGTCAGAAACTTCCGCCGTGATGCCGCGGTAACACCCGCTTTGGATTCGATCGAGCCGGAGCAATGAACCCACTGGAAGTGCTTGTCGATGGCCTTTGCCAGCCGCGTGTTGCCTGGAAGGGAATCCAGTTCCAACACAAGACGGCACGTGGTGCCGGGAGAAGCGAGGTACTCCTCGAGCTTGGCACGGTGAGAACTGACAAACGGGTCTCCAGATCGCACGGCAAGCACCCGCGTTTCGTCGGTGCCCATGTCAAACAGGGACGCCGTGGACAGATCATCGGAGAGATCCGACCAAGCGGCGGTGGTGCCGTCAAACTGCGTCCAATCCGCCTGGCCTACGAGCGACTCGATCACCCAGCGGCGCAGCGTGCCGTCATTACCGACAACCGCGGTCACCGCGTGCGCCTGGTGAGGCTCCGATGCAGTCAGGAAAGCAAAGGCGTTGGTCCGCGGCATCAACCCGGGGGAACTGAGATCGTTCGGTTGATCAGAGTCCCCGTTCCTTGGAAAACGAGTAGATGCGGTACATGCGTTGATCTTCGCGCTCGTCTCGGACTCGCAGGCCGCCGTTTTCATCGAACAGGAGCATCACACCGGGTTCGCGCAGGGTGGAGACCTCGTCCTCGACGATCTTCAATTCGCGACCGCCATCAAAGTCAATGACCGTTGAAGCACTGTTCATTTGAGCCTCGGGAAGCTTTTTCACCGCCAAAGCGATCGGATCAATGATTTCAGCTTCTCCCTTGAAGGCCAAGACGGACCCGGCGGTGACGTCCATCCAGTGTGGCATACGACCCAGATAGCCGGGGTTGAACGTGACGTTGGCGACCTTGGCCTTGGGCGGCTTGCGCGTGAACTCAACTGGGCGTCCACGAACCTCGGATGGTTGTGAACGACCTCGGTCCACGGGGCCGACATAATAATTGGTCAGCCATGGCAGCGATGCGGGCTCGCTGGGCTCGCTCCAGTCACTCCAGCGAACCGATAGAACGCGCTTGTTATCTTTTTCGCTTTGCTCCATCAAGAGGCGAATGCGTTTGTAAACGTCATCCGAAAGCGTGGAGACCTTCGGCTGCTGCGTTTGGTTGACAGGGAAATTGGGGTCAATCAAGCCATAGCGGATGCGGTAGACGTAGGATCGCCGTGGCATGGGGCTGCTCTTGTCGCTTGGAACAACAAAGTCAAAGAAACGCAAGAGTTTGTTTTCGACCGCGTCTCGCGTGAGCGCGTTGGGCATCATCGCACCGAAGGCCATCCCCATCCCGCCCATGCCCATCATCTCGTCCATGCCCATTCCCATGTCTTCTTCCATGCCGAAGTCCATCTCGTAGTCCATCCCGCCCATTCCCAGGCCGCCAACGGCACCCGGCCCCGCGAGTTCGACATTGTCGCGAGTGATCGCTTCTTCCACCGGCAACTCTCGCGCGGCTTCCATTTCCTGCTCGCGGACAGAAGTCATCGGGATGTCCGGATGCAAGCTGAAGGCCGTGTAATCGTCCAACAACACGGGGGGCACGTAAGTGGTGATGTTGTCATCACGGTAGTCTTCGGGCACCAGCTCTGGCGCAAAACCGGCCCACTTGCTGTAAGCACGGAAAAGGTCATCCAAGCGATTGTTACGGTCCACCCAATCCGCTTCTTGCAGTTGATCCACCGACTTGTCGGTGATGTCAGCTCGCTGGACCTGGTAGTCGTAATACATCGGTTGGTCTCGCATCCCGTTGAAGCCATCGGCATCCAGGAACGAGTCGCGGAAGGACGCAATCACGTCCCCATGAGGAAGCAGGGCCCGTCCGGCGATGAACCATCCCAAACGCGGGACAGGCTGCTTTTTGCCATCGCCCATCGGACGCATGCCGAGATCCCCATCCGGTGCAAAGGGGCGTCCTGCCGCGGTGGTCGTCATCGACATGTCCATCATGTCCATGTCCATCATCTCGTCTTCCATCATCATCTCTTCTTCCATCATCATCATGTCTTCTTCCATGCCCATCATCATGTTGCGGCGACTTCTTCGGGGTGGACGCCGAACCGGTTGCGTCTCAACGACCTCAAGTGCCTCCGCACCCTCGAGATCCGCGAGCTTGTAGGATCCCGATGTGGAAAGGCCCGCAATGGTCGTCAAGTGTCCACTGGCGATCACCGCCCGCGGGGCAGCCAGCAGAGGATCCTGCCGGGGAATGGTGACTTGAATGGATTTGCGTTCTAGAAGGTGCTTGAGCTTGTAGGGGCTAGGATTGACGGGTGTCTTGTTCTTCATCGTATCGACAACGATGTCATTGTCAGGTCGGCGCTCGTCAACAACAGCGGCGGTATGGTCTTCGTCAATACTGGCGAGGACTTGCTGCGCATCGCTGGTGAGTTGATCCGGTTGGTACTTGTCCTTGATGCTCTCGATTCCTAGGCCGGCCCACACCATGTAGCCGGAGGCTGCCATGACCACGAACACGACAAACTTTTCGCCGTGATGGAACAGGAAGCCCTGGAGTTTTTCAGCGTTCATGGGGATCACCTTTTATCCGATCGCGAAACGATGGAGCCGATGGTTTCTTTGACTTGACGAGTAGGTTGGGAAAAGAGGCCGAGGCGACAGGAGCTGGGGCCGGAGGAACGTTACGAGGCGGTTGCCGGGGTCATCGGTAAAGCGGCCGCGTCCGCTGGAGGTGGCGTCACGTCAGGCGAAGGTGCCGTCGGGTTGGCCTCGGCAGGAGCGCTTGCATTTGGGTCGACGCCTGCTGGTGGCGTCGTCGGCAGAGCACCGGGGACAGGGGCGGCCGGAGCCGGGACGCTCGGAGCTGCCGGCGCCGGCAATGTCGCTTCGGGCGTTGGCACGGTTGACTGGGCCCCAAGGGTTTCCCCTTCCACGATCGTATCCGCATTGACTTGCTCGACGCCCAATTTGCTGCGATCGGGAGGATTGTAAATGTGGATCAGACCGTAAACCTCCACATTCACGTCGAGGGGGAAAGGATCTTGCTTGTTTGAGAGGGCTGCCCCGCCCATGCCCATGCCGCCCATTCCCATCCCCATACCACCCATATCCATTTCCATGTCCATCTCCATATCCATTTCCATGCCACCGCCCATGGGGTCGCTGGCAGCATTGGGCGGCAAGACGCGCGTCTGAATCACCTGAACCATCAGCGGAGCATTTCCACACGCAGCCAACAAGTCAGGAACCGCGCGCTGGTTCATCTTGAACTTCATCATCACGGGCACACGCTTGGCGACTTTCAGCGGGGCATCGGTGGGCGAATCGCTGTTGAGTGCGGCCCGCAGGGTGTCACCGGTGATCGGCTGCATCAAAGTATCCACATATCGGTTGTCGGCGGGGTCGAGTGCTTGGAATTCCGTTCCCATCCCCATCCCCATCCCCATGTCATCCATCATCATGCCTTCCATTTCCATGTCCATGCCCATGTCGTCCATCATCTCATCCATGCCCATGCCCATTCCCATTGCTGACATGCCGGGGCTGGAGATGTTTCCATTGGTGAACCTGACTTTGCGGCCCATCGACAATTGATCGATGCGGTGGATCTTGGCTTGGAACGGCTGGGTGGCGTCCCCGTTCACGTCAGCAACAATTTGGAGCATCTGGCGGAGGATCCAGAGATTCTCTTGGCTGTAGTAAACCTCCAAAGCCGTCGGTCGCCGACCTTTCCAAGGGAACAGTTCTCCAAGCAACGCGCCCTGCGCCGAGCTTGACCATTCGACGAGCGGTCCCTCTGCCTCTCCGGTGACACCGATACGGCTGCGGCCTCCCATCATCATGCCACCCATGCCCATGTCCATCTCCATCTCCATATCCATCTCCATGCCGCCCATCCCCATTCCCATGGCGCTACCACCGGTGATCTTTCCCTCGAACTCGACGGTCCATTCGGCCTGAGCAATCTCCGCGATCTTGGGCAACACGTCGCCGATGTAATTGCTGTATCGTCGCAGAAGGTTGGGCTCGACCTCATCGTCGGATTCCCCGAACACCATGTGCACTTCGATTGGAATCTTACCCTCATACTTCGCAACAAAATCCTGTTTCAGCTCTTCGACGGGCCACACCAGGATGTCCGTCTGCTCGTCGAAAACGGTCTGCCACGCCCGGAGGACTTCGTCTTCGCGACTCTTGATGAGTGCCTCCATCACCTCGTGGGATTTGGCATTGGGGTGAGTTGGCAGTTCGCCTCGCACCTGTTGGACTTTTTGCGCGTCGGACGTGATGCTGCTAGAACGCGACGCGTTCTCCTCGTTGAGTGAGCCTGTGACAACCCACCAAACGCCGAGCGAACCCAGCAACAGAACGGCTGTTCCAATCCAGAAGCCAAACTTGGCCGCGTTCGCCAATTGTTCTTTCAGTTGATCCATGCGATTTCTAGCTGTGAGTTGTTGGTGGTGAAGAGGCCTAGGGGTTCATCGCCACGGTATCGTCGGGGAGCGGGCCAGCCGCTTCGGCTTCGGCCGCCGCCGCTTCTTCCGCGAGTGTCTTCGCTTCGATGCGTTCGGTCATGGTTTTGGGTTGCCAGACAATCTGGTAGGTGAAATCCAACCGACGTACGGAAAGCGTGGGGGCCTCCATCGTCTCAGGATTAAATCCGGGCATGTCCTCCCGCAGATTCATGCTCATCGTGGCGGGATCAAAGTCCGGATTGGGCAACTGAATCATCACCGGTTCCGTGTCATTGAGCAGCAAAGGAAAACTGAACCCGTATTCCTCGGGTGTGAAGGAATGCTGCGTGCCATCCGGTCCCGCAAGCAGGATCGGTTTTTCTTTGAAGTTGGTCGTCAAATACTTTCGCACATGGTTGCTTCCCGTCTTCCCAACTTGGTTTTCCATGTCGTTGAAATGATGGTAGCCCCGGATCTCGATGACCCAGCCTTCGCCGACGGGCCCCGTCGGTTCGATACCGACTTCTTCTTCCGGCTGCAGGCGCTCCATGACATAACGCCAATCGCGTTCTTCCTCGACATGACGTTCGGCGAGACGCTCAGTCCACCAGGTGGCGAGATCTTCATAGTGCTTGGAATCAATGGACAACACGTGGATATCGATCCGGTTCTCCATGGGCAGTTCTTTTGGGCTCGGTATCCCGTCTGGGAAATCTTGCCGAGGGATCATGTTGTTGATCACCTGGAGCAGTTCCAGCCAGACCAAGCGTTTCTCGGCGTCGCCCGAAACCTCGGCGCCGAGTGAATTGAGAAACTCCATGCGGCTGGCGAGGTCACTGTCGGTTTGTTGCTGCAGTGACGAATGGTCGGACATGCGGCTGACGGCCGATGAGGCACCACTCCAGACATCCTCTTTCGAATCCGCCCATGAACGCTGCGTGAGCGCGTACTGAACAGACGTGCCCATCAGGAGAGCGGCGAGCCCCGCCAAGACCCAAGGTTTCTTCGCACGGATGATCCGCTGGGTCAGAATCTCTTGCGGCACCAGCGAGGTGTGTACTTGGGACATGCCCAGGCCTTGGAGACACAGGCCGTAGCACACCGCGAAGCTGGGGATATTGTCGCGGAACGTTGGGATGCTGAGGACGTCTTCTCCGCCCAAACGATTGAAACGGTCCAGCACATGGACTTCGTATCCCAGGTTTTTGCCCAAGTACTGGGCCAGTCCGGGCATTTTGACCGTGTTGCCGCAGACCAGCAGTTCGGAGATCTCCGCTTTCTTATCGATGCTGCGGAAGAAGCCGATGGAACGCTGCACCTCCGTGACTAAATCGTTGAATACCGGTCGCATGGTTTGGAATACGAGTTTCGGGTCAACGGCTTCTCGCGCGTTCCGCTTCAAATGCTCCGCCTTCGCAAACGTCAGCTTCAGGTCCTTAGTGAGCTGGCGGGTGAAGTGATTGCCGCCAATGGGCATGCTCCGTTGCCAGATTCGGAAGCCATTGGTGACGATCAGGTCCGAGGAGTCAGTACCAATGGAAAGCAACACCGTCGAAGGTGGCGGATTATCCACATCGAAGACGTCGTTTTCCAGGCGTTCATACATGCGGTCGTAGGCCACCATGTTGTACATGGCGATGGGGGCCATCTGAACCAAATCCACTTGGATGTCATGGTCATCAAAGGGACCAAGCTGGCGGTAGGCTTGCTCGCGTTTCATCGCAAACAGGCCGACTTCACTTTCGAGTGCGTAGCCCTCTTGAATGGTGGCCCCCGGCATCGTCTGAAAATCCCAGACAACGTCACTCAATTCAAAGGGGATTTGCTGTTTGGCCTCGTAGCGGACGATGTCCGCGATCTTCTTGACTTCCACGGGGGGCGGCTTGAAAAACTTGGCCAAGCCGCTTTGACCCGGCACGCTCATGCAGACGTCGTCACGAACGGAATCGTTTCGCTGCATCAACTGCTGCAGCGCGTCGGCAATCATTTCATCCGGGTCGGCTTCCGGCTGCGAAAGAATCTTGGGGTATTCGACAAAGTCGAACCCATCCGCCACGATTTCGTCGCCGGAGCGTGTGCAGTGCAGCGCTTTGAGCGCGGTCTGCCCGATTTCGATTCCCCAAACGCCGTTTGAACTCGCCATGATTTCTGTCTGGGTCCAGTCGTTAGAAGGCTGGCCTGCTGGTCGCCGAGCACGCGCCAGTGGGTGGCCAGGCCGAGAGAAAAGGCTTGCTGCCAAACATTTGCCAGCAACCGATTAGTATCGCAACTGATCCCCTTCCCGTCAAATTTTAGTCGCTCATGCCGCCATTCTCCCAGTGCTGCGTCTTACTGCCGTGCTCGACGGTCGAAGATTTCCCCTCGAAATTGTCCCCAGAAGATGCTCGTGGGCTGCTGGCGAGCCTTACGGTTGCCTGGCACCCCTCGTTGTTGGGGGCCATCGGGAAGTCTCCGCAGTGGTATCCCGCCGAGGAACCGCCGAGCTTCTTGGCGGATGGCTTGCCCGAAGATGACGCGGCCACGACGGGAGAGGCCGTTAAGGGTGACACCTTGGTGTTTGTTTCAGACGCTGCCCGAAAAAAGATGCCGGATGATTTTGCTGGGCTGGTCCTCGACGAGCCCGATGCGGCGGAAAGCGAGGTTGAGACCGCCACGCTGAGCCGGACGGTTTGGGTGCCCGTGTCAGACCGGGAACAGGCCTGCCAACGACTTGCCGAAATCGCGACAGCGGCGGGCCTAGACTGGCAACCGCACGCGCTAACAGATCCCGATTCCGGACGCAGCGTCACCGAGGCTGATTTCTTCGCCTTGGGCTACTGCTGGTGGCAGGTGCAAGTGCTGACGCGGCGTCTTCGATACACCTGCCATTTGGATGTTGGCTACTTTGAAGGCAGACTCGTCGAGAGTGCGAAGGCGTTTATCAATAAGCAAACGTCCGCGTGTATCGAAGCCATGCACGATTGTTTTGATGGGTTGGCAGAAGAACGCGACCACTACTTCGCATCCGACCCGTCGCTGATTGATCTCACGCTGCTGACGCCGGGCACCTTGGCTCAATGGCTGCCGCTCTCTGCGACGCACGCCCAGGAGTCCGCACGCTGCGACTCGATTTTGGCAACGCCCACCAATGCGTTGGTGGATGAATCCGTGGCGCAGCACGTACTCGAACAGCCCGCAGCGATTCGCGGCGAGTTCCGGGAAGCATTTGCGACGCCCGATCTTGGTTGGGCCGGCGGGGGTCCGGCAGCGGAAGTGTGCTTCGAAGCCTTGACGATCGACGAGGGTGAATGTGCGTTGCGGCAGGCACTGCAAACGGTGGCCGACGCCGTTGGTGCTTCGACGCGTGTGTATGGAAGGCTGTCGGGGACCACGCCGCCCGAGTTGTTGGCAGCGACGAAAGCCAGCGGTTGCATCGGAGTGGTGCCGATTGATTTTGTTGGTGGCTCGGGTTTCGGTGACGAATCCAAAGTGGTGTTTTCGGTCGGTGGAACCGAGATGGAGGCGCTGACAGCCAAACCGATTGACGCTGACGATGACGCGTCGTTTCTGACCCTGGGAACGCGTTTGGGCCAAGCCATCGATGCGGGCGAAATCGCCACCGGTCTGATGGTGCATTGGCCCGGCGGGGGTTGCCAGAGCTTTCATGATTTGAAACGAGCCTGTACATGGTCCATCGCATTGGGCCGCTTCTGGCGGATGCAGGATTATTTTGAGTCGGGGGAGCACCCCTATCACCATGGGACCGCACCCAAGTCGTCACTGAACCCGGCTGCGTGCGCCGAGGCCTTGCGCGAAGTACCGCAACAGCTTCAGGACCAGATCGGACGTCAACAGGGGCGAGACTTGGATGCCATCGCTTGCTTGGTTGACGCAAAACGTTCGTCTGCTCCGGAGCCCAATAAGTCGGTTTCCGTGCCAGACGCGGCACGGCGGCTTTCATCCGCTCTTGGTTACCGGCACTGTGATTCGAATGAGGAAGCTGGCAAAGCATCCGAGACAGGTGGCCATCCGGGACTGGTCACCCTCAACGCCGCGCCCGTCGCATCCCGATCGCGGGTGATGTTGTCAGGCACCGCCGCGATTGAAGGCGAGAACGTCTATTCTCGATCCAATATCGATGGGAAATCCTCGGTGCTATTGGACTGCCCGGCATGGGGCTTCGCGAGTCATCAATTGGCGGGTGACCACGTCACGCCCCTTGCCAATCCAGAGGTGGCGGAGGGTCATGAGTCAAGCCGTGATCGCAAGTCACATGCGTTAGCATCGCCCTGGAAGCTGTCGATGAAGCGTGTGGCCGCGTCGATTTTGCGACGCCCCCAACCGCTCTTTCATGAGGGTGTTCTCGCCAATGAGTTCCTGGATGTGGTGTTCGATCCCACCGCGGGTGGACTGAAGGGGGTTCACAGTGGTCCCTCTCGGGGCAATCGGTTCTCATCGCGTCTCGTTGTGCCGACGGGGAAAGGCGATGACGCCTCCATCGCTGTTTGTGACTCGATCAAAGTGGTTCGCAATGACCCTCTCTCGGCAGAGGTGCAAACGTCCGGCTCGCTGACAGCCGAGTTGGCAACCCATGGAACGGCACGATGGACATGGACAGCAGACTACGCGCTCACGCGCGGACAGCGGGTATTGGAGGTGCGTTTGAGTTTGCAGGCTGCCAACGAGGCGGCCAACGCGTGGTGGCAACGGAAGGATCGGCCGACTGGTTGTCCATCATGGCGGGTTGCCGTCGCGGATCCGACACCGATCGTCCGTTCTTTCGCTCGCGAACAGGCGCGTCGGATCTCGACGCGGCAATGGATCTCGCCCCTGGGTTATTTGTTGCAAGAGGATGAGCAATCGACCCTGATCGGAACGCAGGGCTCCGCCTGGCACCGCAAGGTCGGCGATCGTTTTTTTGACACGGTTCTTCTCAGAGAGTCGACGCATTTGCAGATCGGGTTCGACGTGCCCAGTCCGATACAACAGGCGCCCGCCTTGCTGCGTCCGGCCAAGTGCATGGGCGTCCAAGGTGTCGAGAAGCCATCGCGCGGTTGGTTGATGCACGTGTCGGTGCCCACGGTCACCGCGCAGATGGTGGGCTCAGCAGTCGACACCAAGGGAAATGTGTTGATGCATTTGCGTCTGATTCAGACGGCGGCAAAGACGACCAAAGTCAACCTGCAGTTCTGTCGTTCGGCGACATCCGTGGTCTCGCTTTCACCGCTGACTCGTCCGCTTGAGGCGATGACGAACGAGGCGACGATGGAGACGGAGTCAGTGGCGATTTGCGAGGGCGATCCCTGGGAAAGCAGCAAGATTGAAGGAGAAGTGTTGTGTGAGAATGGGTCGATCGCCGTGACGTTGGGGACGCACGAAGTGCGGCACCTGGGAATTCGCTTTTCGAGTAAGCTTTAGCGGCGCGCGTTCGGATCGAGAGTCCCGTTCAGACGCGGCACCCGAATCGCGTTCACGATGACCGAAACGAAAACCAAGTCGAAGCTGTCCGTCTTTCACGGAGCGGCCATGCGCAGTGGCTTGGTGACAAAGGATCAATGGCTGGTCTCGCTGCAAGAAGCAAGGACCATCGAAGCCCAGCGTTTGCTGGCATCGGGACAGGAGTACACCAGCGAAGAAATCGACACCGCGTTGACGGAGCGCATGCTCGTTTGCCTGGTCGAGTCCGAGGTGTTGACGCGTTATCAAGGCAGCCAGCTTCGCAGTGGCCGGACCAAACTCACCCTGGGGCCCTATCTGATCACGGAGTGGTTGGGGCAAGGCGGCATGGGCCAAGTGTTTGTCGGCGTGCACAAGGTGATGGGGCGACGCTGTGCGATCAAGGTCTTGCCGCTTTCCAAGTCGACCGAAGAGTCGCGTGATAGTTTTCTTCGGGAGATTCAGTTGCAGGGTGCGTTGGATTGCCCCTACCTCGTCCGCGCGTTTGATGCGGGTTGTGATGGCAGCGTGCACTATTTGGTCACGGAGTATGTGCCCGGGACGGATCTGCGGCAGTTGGTGAAGAACCATGGTCCGTTGTCCATGCAAGCGGCTGCCTCCATCATCGCGCAGGCTGCTGCCGGATTGGCGTACGCGCATGACAGTGGCCTGATCCATCGTGACGTGAAGCCGGCGAACATTCTGGTCACGCCCGACGGTCACGCGAAGGTTTCGGATGTTGGCTTGGCCGCGTGGACGCATGGTCTGCAAGACGATCCGCGTGCCGGCAAGATCGTTGGCACGGCGGACTACCTTTCCCCCGAACAAATCAAAACACCGGATGCGGTTGGCCCCGTGGCCGACATCTACTCACTCGGCTGCACGCTCTACTATGCCTGCACGGGGAAGGTCCCTTACCCGGGTGGTGACTCTCGAAGCAAATGCCAGCGACACCTCCAGCAGATGCCGTTTCACCCTCGGAAGTTCGCGCCGAGTCTGAGCAATGAGTTTGTCGAGACGATCGGCGACATGATGGAAAAGGATGCGAGCAAACGAATCGCATCCGCCCACGAAGTTGTCCAGCGGCTTTCGATTTGGGCGGCCTTGGAACAGGAGGACGCGGGCTCGTCGGCGATTGGCATCGGACAAGAGAGTCTGCCTGGTTTACCCGGCGCCGGGTTAGGATCGGGCATTGGCTCCGGGCTCGGGTCGGGGCTTCGCAAAGCTCCGCTTCCCGCGGGAAACGCGGAGGCGACGGCCGAGGCGTCGGATTCGACTTGGCTGGCGGAGTTTGGCTTGGGGCCCGAAGAAGCCTCCCCGTTCTTGTCGGCGGGAGCGGAAGACGAAGGCGGGAACACAGAGCCATTGACGCTAGCGGCAGTCGGCGACGCTGCGGCGCAATCGCAACGCGAACGGCCTCAAGTGCCTCCAGAATTGATTCCACCACCCGTGGATGCGCCGGTCGTCCTAACGCGGCGACGCACACCGTGGCTCAACTACATCCTGCTGTTCTTGGCGGGGTTGTTGCTGGGTGGGGCCGGAATGGTGTTGGCCCTGCAACGGGGATGGCTGACACTGCCTCAATAGCCGGCCAACTCCCCATGGAAGTCAATGCCACACCGCGACCGAAGACGTCAGGCCAAGAAAACAACCGTGTTTCTAGCATCGACGTCTTTCGCGGTCTTGTCATGGTCTTGATGTTGTTTGAGGTCATGCATTTGCAAGATCTCTCCAGTGCATTTCCTGGTTTGGTTCCGCTGCGATGGCTTCTTTTCCATACAAGCCACGTGGCCTGGGAGGGTTGCAGTCTTCACGATTTGATTCAGCCTGGGTTCACGTTCCTAGTGGGCACCGCCATGGCGTTCTCAATCGCAGCACGCTGGCGTCGCGGGGAACGAAAAAAGGGATTGTTGCTCCACGCGATCTGGCGTGGTCTTATCCTGGTTGTGCTTGGGATCCTGTTGCGTTCACTGGGGCCGGGACGCATCAACGTTACATTTGAAGACACACTCACGCAGATCGGATTGGGGTACCCGATCGTCTTTGCGGTGGCCCTGCTGCCCAAACGGTTCGCGTGGATGGCCCTCGGCATGGTACTGGTCGGTTACTGGGCCCTATTTGCGCTCAGTCCTGCGCCGCCAGTCACTTTCGATTACGCCGCAGTGGGAGTTCCGGATGATTGGCCTCACCACCACGATGGGTTTGCATCGCGTTGGAACAAAAACAGTCACGTGGCCTGGCGGTTTGACGTGTGGATTCTCAATGGGTTTCCTCGCGAACATGCGTTCGAATACAACGCGGGCGGTTACGCAACCCTATCATTCATCCCCACGATGGGAACGATGTTCTTCGGCTTGATTGCCGGTATCTGGATGCGTGACTTAAAATCGGCAGCTGACCGCTTTCGACGATTGATTGCCGTTGGCGCGATCGCGATCGGACTTGGTGTCGTGCTTGCATGGACGGACGTTTGTCCTCTGGTCAAACGGGTTTGGACACCAAGCTTTGCTCTCTTTAGCAGCGGGATCTGCCTCTGGTTTCTCGTGTTGCTGCACTGGGTTTGTGATCTCAGGGGCAGAGACGCTTGGGCCAAGCCGTTCTTGGTGGTCGGCGCCAACAGCATCCTGATCTACGTCCTGAACGGGGTGATCGCGAATCCGATGAGGAAAGCGATCGAGATCGCCTGTAGCCCGATCTTGCAGAGTACTTTGCGTCCTGAGGTCGTCCGTGTTGTGTCAGGAGCCATGACCTTGTGCGTCCTTTATCTTCTTATGCGGGGACTTTACCAGCGTCGCTGGTTCATTCGCATTTGACTTCGCAGTGTTCTTTGAGCTTACCAAGCTCCTTCTCGGCTGCTTTACGACCGGCTGTTTTGCCCAGCCAGCCGAACAGCATCAAGATAATGCGAAAGGAACCATGGCCGCGGATGTCCGTGATCTGTTTGACCTGCGTTCGCTTTGTTCCGAGCGACGCAAATTCGTAACGCACACGCAGGTCAAACGAATCACCTTTCATGACGACCTCGCTGACATTGGGAGGGTCGTGCTGGGTGACCTCGGAATCGAAGATCATCTCCGTGCCGCGTTCCACCGTCCGGATCTGGTAGCGCGACCCTAAGCCGCCGTCGCCCGAAACCAAGGTTTCATCTTCGACCGTATCGCTCCAGATCGCCACGTCGTTGTTGGTACGCTCGAACACGCAGTCAATGGGCGCATCGATGGTGACTTCGGCTGTGGTTCGCATGAATCGACGGGCTGAGTCGGGTGAGGGCCACGCGGGCCAAGGAAGCGGTCTATATTGGAACGCCCTCATCGTAACCGGATGGACGCCCGAGCGAGAAAACGATTGGTCAGCGTTCCTCCGTTAGTGACTTTCCCTTGCCCTGAGAGTTTGCATGTCTAGCGATCCCCTCGAGTTCGACACCACGACGTCACCAAGAGATGTTTCACAGAATCCGCAGGCAACGAATGCCAGTGGCGTCACGAGGCCCCGTGGCGTCACGAGGCCCAGTGGCGTCACGAGGCGACGGGCGATCCTGGCTGGTGCGGCCACGGCGTCGGCGATACCCGGCGTTTTTTCCAAGCGTTCCCTCGGTGCAAGCCGTAATGAAGTGATTCGCGTTGCGATCATTGGGATGGGCGGGCGAGCTCAGGCGCATGCACGCGCGATCCTGGAACTCGAACAAGACCCAGACGTGCCGGTCGAACTCGTGGGTGTGTGTGATTGTGATGCCAGCAAGCTTGGGAAGGCCGTCGAGGGATGGAGTGAACGTGCCGGGCGTTCGCTTCGAGGATACGACGATTTGCGACGCGTCTTGGACGACCCGGAAATCGATGCGGTTTCCATGGCAACGCCCAACCACTGGCACTCGCTCGGCGTGATCTGGGCCTGTGATGCCGGGAAGGACTGTTATGTTGAAAAGCCCGGCAGCCATAACGTCTTAGAAGGACGCGCCATGGTGGAGGCGACGGCCAAGTCGGGTCGGATCGTTCAGCACGGCACGCAATGCCGTTCCTCCGCAAACATTCAAGAAGGCATCGCCAAGCTGCATCAAGGTGTTATCGGCGATGTCTATTTTGCTCGCGGTATCGCGTACAAAATTCGAGGCAATCTCGGACAGCACGCCCCACGCCCGGTACCAGCCGGGTTGGATTGGGATGCCTGGTGCGGTCCGGCGACCGTGCGGCCGTTCAGCAACTTCAACCATCGCCGTTGGCATTGGGTTTGGGACTATGGCAACGGGGAGATCGGTAACCAAGGCGTCCATCAAATGGACATTCTGCGCTGGGGCCTGAAACGGGAAACGCATCCTGTGCAGGCGTCGTCGGTCGGCACTAATTACATGCAGGAACAGGTGCACAAGAGCAGCGCTGAAACCCCTGGCGTGTTATCGACGTCGTTGAAGTGGGACGATGGCATGATGGTGGAGTTCGAGGTGCGTGATTGGTACACCAACGCTGAAGCCGGGTTCCGTGATCGCTACCCGTTTGTGCAAAAGGATTTTCCCGTGGGCGCCATCTTCCTGGGGACCGAGGGAACGATGATCTTTCCTGACTACTCCAGTTATTACACGTTCCTTGGGCGTGAACGCGAACAGGGCCCGTCCGCCAGCGAACCAGGCAGCCCGATCTCCGATACTCCCCATTTCAAGAATTGGTTGCAAGCGATCGCGGCGCAAGACGCTTCGCTGTTGAACGCGCCCATCGTGCATGGTCACTACTCATCGACCCTGTGTCATCTCGCAAACATCGCTTACCGTGTTGACCGGACGATCGCGTTTGACCCCAAATCAGAATCGATTGCCGGTGACGACGAGGCCAGTGAGCTGCTGACGCGTCCGCCGCGGTCCCGTTACACGCCGACCAAGATGACCTAAGAATCTCGTTCTTCTATTTGCAGTCCACTACCAGCTGCGCGAGTTGATCAATGTCGGTTTCGTTGTTGTAGGCATGAATACTGGCGCGGACGCCGCCTCCGCGGCAGCTCACAACGATTCCGTGGTCCAGGGCGCGCTTGCGGAAGGTGGCAGGCGACATGCCGGCGACTTCGAAGGTCACGATGCCGCTGGCATGGTCCGTCTCAAAAGGGCCGAACAAGGCGGTTGCTCCTGCTCGCTTCAACGCGTTGTGCGCGTATGCTGCAAGATCACAAACCCGTTTGGAGATGCAATCGGGGCCAAAGCGCTGCCGCACGGCGACAAACAGTTCCATGCTGGCGGCCAAAGCCATCAACCCCACCATGTTGGCCGAGCCTGATTCAAAACGAGCCGCCTCGTCCTTCAATTCCAACTTGGGATGTTGATAGTCGTGTGAATTCTTGACGCTGGCCCAACCCACATCGGTGGCCCGAAGCGTCGGAATGTGTTCCCGCCGGATCACGGCCACACCCGCGCCCTCCGGTGACAACAGCCACTTGTGACCATCCGCCGCCAGAAAGTCGACCGGGCACGTTTGCCAATCAAGGGGATACATGCCCAAGCCCTGGATCGCATCCAACATGACCAGGACCCCTTCGGCATGGGCCGCCGCGACCAATCGTGGCAGATCAATACGAAACCCGGAGGCGTACCCAACCCAGCTCAACGCGATGATGCGGGTCCGATCGTCGACCTGTGCCATCAAGTCATTGACTTCGACGCGTCCGTCACGCCGGGGCACCAAACGCATCGAGACGCCACGGTGGGCCTGGTTCTGCCATGGAAAAAGGTTGCTCGGAAACTCTCCTTCCGGTGAAACCAGGTTGTCACCCTCGTTCCAGGGAAACCCCTCGGCAATCACGTTGATGCCTGTCGTCGTGTTGGGGATCAGCGCGACCTCGTCTCGATCACAATTCAGCAGTTTGGCGGTGGTATCACGGAGCGAATGAACCCGTTGCGACCAACTCAGCCATGGTGTGTCGCCGTGCTCAGCCGCCTCGATGGCAAAGTTGCGAACAACGGTGGCGGCGGGACCACTGAGCGGCCCCACTGCCGCGTGATCGAAATAGGCCCAGTGCTTGGTCACGGGCATCTGATTTCGCCACCAGTCCCAAACGTCATTCACATCGCCCGGTAGGGCCTGCGGAACAAATGGTGCTGCAAGCGGAGACTCGTGTGTTGGGATCATGGCTTGGTTCCCACCAAGAGGCCGAACCCGCATCGGCTGGCCGCGATGAAGGTGAATTGCAGTGATTCCAAACCGGCTTTCAACATGCGTGATTGGGCGGTCGCCAAGTCGGGCACCGAACCGTTGGGAGTTTGGACCAGGAGTTTCAACGCTTCGATTGATTCCGCAAGCGTGGGGCGTGCTTTGGCACGAAACGAATCAATCACAAGAACTTTGCCGCCTGAGCGACATGCAGCAGCCGAGTAACTCAAAACGCGGCTGATTTGCTCCGGTGCAAGGCTATGCAAACGCTGAGCGATCAACACGTAGTCATAGCTGCCTTCCTCGATGTCGCTCTCGATCGCATCCAAGTTCGTGAGTGATCCCACGAGGGTCGCGAATCGATCCTGGAGTTGAATCGACGCTGCGGTTGCCATGGCGGACTCCAAGGCGGGGGCGTGATCGACCGCAGTCACCCTCAGTCGCGGGTCGCGGTGCGCAAGCGCACAGCTCCATACGGCCGAGCCGCACCCCAAGTCCAGCAAACACCGCGATTCCGCTTGGAGCTTTTCTTCTGGGTCGCGCTCGTTTGGATCTAACGTGGGGTCATTGGAAAACTCGTCGCCCACGGTATCGAGAATCTCGGCAGCCTGCATCGCTGCCGGCGTATGAACCCACTGGGTTGCGGCGATGGCATCGAAATGCGACTGAATCGGATCGCCGTGCATCGTTTCTGAGCTGACATCGGAATCTGCGGATTGAATTCGCTCCAACAGACGCTGCCACGTTGAGTCGCCCAAGTCGTTGTCATACTGGCAAAGCAACCGAGCCGTGGATGAGAGTGCGAAGTCATCTTCGTAGCGTTCCAAGATGCCAATCGCGACCAGGGAATCAAGGAGCAAGTTAAGTGAGACGACTGGGATCTGAATGGATTCCGCCAGTTGCTCGGCTGTGTGTTGACGTTCTTGAAGGCACTTATAGACACCTAAGTCACGACCCGCCCGAAGCAGATGCCCCGCAGCGTTGATGGTCATCAGTTCTTGGTATTGGTCCAGTGTTCGGTCTTGAGCGCTCATGACTAAAGAATGCCCGAATTCTGGTGGATCGCAACCCGGTGGGTTTTAGCCAATCAGCTGGGCAAGCAATTCCAACTGGTGGGTCGCGTCACATGTGGAGGCGATCTCCAGCAGTATTTGGTGCTGCCGGACCGTCACGGGAACGGCGGCGCCGCGATGCGGAAGTGCCTGTTGGAGGTGCTGCCCGATCGCATCGACCAAGGCATCGATTCCGTCCGCAGCATCGTCGGCGGGAGCGTGTTGATCCCAATTCGCGTCACCCGAGGCGTTGGCTCTGGCTTGCGTGAGGAGAACCGTGTCGGACGGGAAAGTAGCACGCTTTGCGGGTGTTTCGATCGACAGAAGGTCCCGTTTGTTCATCACCAAGATGACTCGGTCTTGCACGGTTTGTGTCCGGCGATCGGGCATTTCGGAGTGCGCCGCGAACGCCGTGTTTTGGACCTCGTGGAGGCTTGGCGGTGAATTGGGATCTCCCACGACCACCAGCACGTCGGCATCCGCGATCACGCTTGAGGCCTTTTGAACGCCGGCGGATTCGATGGCATCGTCACTGAAGCGAAGGCCGGCCGTGTCGAGCAGCTCACAAGCCACCCCTTGGATTGTGGCCTCGGCTCGCACCACGTCGCGTGTCGTGCCCGGTTGGTCATGAGTGATGTTTCGATGCCCGCCAACGATGCGGTTTATCAAGCTACTCTTTCCCACGTTGGGCGGTCCACACAAGACGACTCGACGACGCGTTGCCAGATGGAGACCGGCGCGTTGACGGTCAGCGACTTCCCTTGCCAATCCTCGCGTTTGCTCCGCTGTGCTGGTCGGCTCGGTCGTCGATTGCAGCCGTTCCATCCGTGTCCGTGCCCATCGGTATAAGGCACCGCGTGTCTGGTCGAGGGCGACGGCAACCATGCGGGGCGTTAGGGCGTGAGCGACCGCAGCGTCTGCTTCACGAAGACACAAGGGCCGACCAACCGCGGGATCGTCCGCAGACAGTGGATCGTTCTGTGACGCCGCTAGGAACGCGTGATGGTCGACCGTGGTCACTCCGGCGGCTGCCAAGTCTGACAGGATACGACGCACGGCAGCGGCTCCTCCGTGACAATGGACCTCGATCATTTGGTGGGACATCGGGGTCACCACGATGGACTCCGGTGCAAGTGTCAGTTTCGAATCGGGTTCGCCAGTGGAAACCCATTGGCCATAGCGAATTTGTCCGATTGACCAATCACGAGCCGTCGCTGCTTGGAAATGTCGACGAACGATTTGCCAGCTCTGGTTGCCATGCACGCCGACCACCGCGATCGCACTGCGGCCCGGCGCGGTCAAGTGGCAGGCAAACGTGGCCGATTCGTGTGGCATCGCGATTGTCGATTGATTGGGGACATTCGGATTCGATCCCATTTTCCGTCATTGCCCACAATGCTTCACGCGCTGAAGGTAGCGGCTGATCAGCGGGGCAAGCGAAGCCACATTCTCGGGTTCTGCGATGCAAGCATGAACGCCGGCTTGCGTCAGCATGGGAAAGAGTTGGAGAGGACCCGCCAGGATGACCAAACGTGTTCCGGCGGAGACGCTGGATGCGAAGCAAAGGGATTGCACGAGGCAACGACACAACGTGTCCGAGACCGGTTTTGTGGCGGTAGAAGCAGAGGGGAAGAGAATCATGGTGATGCCGTTGGTTGGGGAAAATGCGTGCGAAGTCTCGTTGGCCCCCGCTCCACCCCAAGTCACGACTTCGAATTGCAATCGAGCCCAGGCGACGTCAGAGGTGTGGCGTCGCGTGAGTCGGCCACAAGCTGCCACCCACGCCGCGCGACGTGAAGAGATCCCCGTCGCATCCAAGAGCGTCCAAGGGAGCACTGGCAGGCGATGTTGGCCTGTGAATGGATTCACGCTTCGCGTTCTCCCAACAGTTCCAATTTCCGGAGCAAGCGTGCGCGGCTGATTTTGAGTTGGCGTGCCGCCTGGGCCTTATTGCCATCGGCAGTCGCCATGGCTTGAAGGATCAGCTCCGATTCGAATTCGTTGACGCGTTCATCCAAAGACGCGGAGGAAGCGGCATTGAGCTCCGATACACCGCGGCCCGATTGACCGTAAGTGCGGATGGCGAGCGGAAGGTGCTGCGGCTGGATCGTGGGTTCGTCAGAAGCATTCAAGGCATGTCGGAGCGCAGCGCCCAGTTCGTCCCATTGCCCCGGCCACGGGTAGGCTACCAGGCAATCCAGGGTTTCACGATCCAGTTGTTTGGCCGCAATCAGGGCTGCACCGGACAGGGATGCGCGATTGTCTTGGCCTGCCGGGATCGCGTTGAGATGATGCAACCAAGCCACCGCCAAGAGCGGGAAATCGGCCATGCGATCATTCAAGTCTGGTACCACGATCGGAAGTGTTGATAGGGCTGTCGTGATTTGCGGGTGGAGTCCCGTCACGGACTGCGGCGCAGCGACGTGCTGGGCCAGATCCGCGATGTCATCCTGCTCGGCGTCCAACCGATCGTGCTGCCAACCACGGTGTAGACTGGCAATCAAACGCAGCCGCTGCGGATACTCTTTGAGCCAGTCGGCCAATCGATTCTGGGCATCATCCGCCATCTCATCGATGTGATCGATGACCAGGGTCGCACAGGCATCGTCGGATCTTGAAACCGTGTCGAGGACCGACGATGCGTAGACGCCAATTAACTCTGAATCCATCAGGGGGCCGTCGAGGGTCACGACGGGCTCGGAGCTAGTTGGCCGTCCCGAGAGCCAGCGCATTATCTGATCACTGCCACAACCGTTGCCTCCGAAGACACCGATGTGTGACCGCACCTGCGTCGCCAATTCGATGCGGTTGCGGAACACGTGGGCCGCCTGCGATTCGCCGGCCCACAAAGATTCGATGAGGGGATGGTATCGAATCGACCATCGATCCAGCTCGCTTCGAATGCTGGCGATCTGGTTTCTCAACACGCCACGGCTCCCGTTGGCTTGGTCGTCGACCGGGATCGGGTAGTCTCCGAGGAGACCCATGCACCAGCTGCCACTCTCCGATGATGCGAGACGGACAAAGTGGGCTTGGGGACGCGTGATGCCCTTCGATGGGCCGCCATGATCGGCTCCCCAGGGCAGGGTCAGCTCGAGGGTTTGGTGACCCTCGGGCGACAAATCACTCGCTGGCGCAAGTGCCACGGCAAGCGCATCCAAAAATTCGTTTGGTTGATCGGCATCACGCGATGCAAGCGATCGATTGCAGCGCCGACCGACGAGGTCCGTTGCTTTGATACCCAGTTGCCCCGCCAGGCTGGAAGAGACATAGGCGATCCTTCCCTCGTGATCGATCAACCAAAGAGCCGCCTGGGCCGATTCAAAGCAGCGGCTGATGGAGCGAGGTCGCGAGGCGATCATTTCGTTTCCCGTCGCTCGGGCTTGCTGAGCGATTTCGTTGAGCAACTCACCGGCGATGGCATTGCTGCCCGGCATTCAAGTCCTGAAGTTGCGTCCTTGTCGCAACCCGACGTCAAAAAGTGTACGCGAGGAGAAGCAAGATTTGAACGCGTCCTCGTTGCCCCCTTCTGAAACCAAACGACCTTCGCCGCCCGGAGCGGCAGGCCTTGTCGTTCGGGAACCACCGTTCTTGGACTCGGGCTCGCCGTCGCGTTTTGAAGTTGCGCTCTTCAGCCACGAAGTGGCGGCACATCCCTAGCCGGGCCCGTCAGGGCCCGGATGACTTCAAAACTGACGCGTCGAATGATGAAATCTGGACGTCAAACGCGAAAGCGCATCTTCAACTGGAACGAAGCATTCCTGCTTCCGCCGCACCCTGGTGCTTGGGTCGCCCAATTCGCCAGGAGTTTCGCCCTGCCGCGCAACCGCCGAAAGACTTGACGTCTTTCGCTACGGCTGGAATCCAACGTTGAGCTGCGGCGGAACACGAGGATCAGCCCACGTGCATGCTCGGAACCACGACCACGCTTGGCCCACGTCGATCCCTAAAATGTGTCTAGGATGAAGTGGTGTCCCATGTGGAATCGACGATTGCTGGGATAGTAGTTGTGCCACTGTCTGTTGTAGACGGGGATCCGCATCTCGGTCGGATATCGGTGATACAGACTATCCGAGCTACGGTAGTACTCTTGACCCCAGAAGTTCTGCGGGTAGTACACGTAGGGATAGTGGTAGAAACGGTTCCAGTCCACGTTCGCGGCGGTCCCGCCCCACGCCTGGCCGTACGCTCGTGGGTTTGCGTCCGCATTCCGGGTATCCAGAATGCTGACGGCTGCAACCAACCCCAGGATCAGGGTTGCATAGTAGATCCGACTTCGCATTTTGGATTTCCCCCCGCAATGCACACTGTTGGTGTTGACACTCTGCCGGAGGTATCGGCACAACGCGGGTGATCGGATGAGTTGATTCAGGCGTTAAAACCCGATTGTCTCATCTGCCAAGATTTCCTGGGGGGGCAGAATTTACCGAGGGGACCATGCGTTTGGAGCCTCGTGGCGGTGTTTTCCACTGGAACGGTCGGCCCACTTCGTTGACAATGAGGGTGCGATGGAACGACCGACTTCCCTTGCAATCCTCGACTGCTCGCTCTCCATATCCCCATCAGACTAGCGTCATGTTGTTTCCGCTTCGACAGCATCGTCATGCCAGTTCGCTGCCACTGGATCATCACCGATCCGCACGATGGAGCCCGGGTGGGATCTTGTCGCAACGTCTGCTCTTACTGAGCTGGACACTCGCGTTTTGGGCGCTCTCGGCCATGGTGACGGTCAACGCCTGCCCGTTTTGTTCGGCGGTCCAGCAGACGCTGCGGCAAGAGATGGAATTGATGGACGCGGTGGTGATCGCGGAGGCGATGCAGAGTGACCTCACGCGAAACCCGGACACAGGCGAAGTCCGGATGCGGGTCGTCACGGTCCTGCGGGGCAGCGAGCACATCCAGTCGGGGCAAGAGGTCGAAGCCGTCTATTTCGGCGCCGTGAAACTGGGGCGCCGCTACCTGCTCAATGGCGTGGACCCGGAAGACTTGCAATGGTCCTGCCTGCCTCTCAGTGAGCGAAGCGAGCAATACGTGAAGGAGGTCGCGACGAAGAGTGGGCTTCCCGGTGCTGAGCGGCTTCGTTTCTATCAAGAGTATTTGGAGGATCCGGACTCGATGCTCTCGCGAGATGCTTATGACGAGTTTGCCTCCGCGCCTTACGAGGATGTGCAGGACCTGAAACCGCACATGGATCATGCCCAGCTGCTGGCGTGGTTGGAGGACGCGGAAATGTCCGCAGATCGCCGCCGGCTGTACCTCACGATGCTGGGGGTTTGTGGCACGAAGGACGACCTGCCGTTTCTGGAATCGTTGTTGCAGAGCACGCAGAAGAGCGCCCGATCCGGACTGGACGCGTTGATCGCCTGCTACCTGACTCTGGCAGGCGAGGAAGGTTTGCCAATGGTCAACAAACTCTTCATGGAGAACCAACAAGCTTCGTATGCCGATACCTACGCCGCGATCATGGCCATTCGGTTTCACGGGACGGAAGGCGGCGTCATTGCACGCAGCGCCTTGGTCGAATCGTTGCATTCCATTCTGGAACGGAGCGATCTGGCAGACTTGGTCATCCCTGACCTCGCGCGGTGGGAAGACTGGAGCCAAGTAGAAAAAGTACGCGAGTTGTTTTTGGAAGCCGACCCCGCTAACAATTGGATTCGAGTCCCGGCGGTCAACTATTTGCGGGCCTGCCCTCTCGATCGCGCGGCCGCGATCATCGAAGAACTCAAGGGCGTGGATCCGGATAGCGTGAAACGAGCCAGCACCTTCTTTTCCATTCCAAAACCCTCACCCGCCAAAGCAGAGACGTCCGCCGTGATGACCTCTGGGTATGATAAGGCCGTACCCGGGGAACGTTACGCCGCTTCTCGAGCTTCGATCGAGGAGAACGCTGAAGTCCCTCTCGCTGCGATCGTAACCGAAGAACCTAGTTCACCTGAGCTGGCCACGCCTATGGGAGCTGTGTCGTTGTCGATGAACCACCTCGGCGTCGGCATCGTATTGGGACTCACGCTGTTGATTGGCGTGGTCGCCCAGATGCTGGTCCTGACAGGTGGGCCCTGGCGGCGTGTCGCTGTCCCGACGGCGGCGGAAACGACGTCCGTTTCGCAGCGACATTGATTCGCTTTCTTGATGCCCGGTTGGACTGCTGATTCGTCTGATGTCTGTTGAAGCCCCGTCTCTGTCGGACGTATCGGTATCCCCGGAAACCTCGGGTGACGCGGAATTTCCCTACAAGGCAATCAGCCGTGGTGCGATCGCATCCGTGGTTTTCTTTGTAGCCAGCCTGCCAGGTCTGATCCCCACTTTCGCCGCACTGCTGGTTTTGACCCTGCCTTCGATCCTGACGGGCTGGGTGGGCCTGAGGGCGACCCGGCGCTACCCGAATGAATTCAGCGGGGCTGGGCTGGCCAAACTGGGGATCAGTGCGGCGGCCGCGCTGTTGGTCGGTGGCGTGGCCCTGCACACGTATATCTACCTGACGGAGGTGCCCGATGGCTACGAGCGTGTTCAATTCTACGATTTGCAGGCCGCCGAGACCGATGCGGATGCCCCCACGCAGAAAGCCGTTGAGATTGACGGCGAGTCCGTGTTTTTGAAAGGCTATATTCATCCCAGCAGCGGCAGCGGCATGCTGCGACAGTTCATCCTCGTTCCAGATCTCGGCACATGCTGCTTCGGCGGTCAGCCACGCAGTTGCGATATGATCGAAGTCACCTTGGACGGTGGCGAGGCGGTGAAAGCGGGTTTGACCAAGCGAAAACTCGCTGGGACGTTTCAACTCAACCGGATTCCTCAATCCAAGACGGACTTCGACAATGCAATCTTCTATCGGATGCGAGTCGACCAGATCAAATGATGCGTGTCCCGCGCGAGTGAATCGATGGCGACAGGTCCGGGTTGGGCTTCGGTTCGCGACCCTCGGAATGGGGGCCATCGTTTTGGTCACAACCTTAGACTGGACGGGAGGAGCGATTTCAGCAGAAGAGAAATCGGAACCTGTGGAGAAGCGGCCCACGATCGCGGAACAGCGACTGGCTGCCATGCGGGGAGGCGATCCCAACCGACCGAAGGTTCCCGTTCGCAAAAGCAGCCCGGCGGACATTGCCAAGGGTGACATCACATTTGACGATCTTCAGTTCAATATCGAAAAAGGGCAGCCCTTCGAGCCAGCGCAACTCAATGAGGTGATCCGCTCTTTGAACGGCAAGGACGTCAAGCTACGCGGCTACATCTTGCCGAGCACACTCTTCAAAGAAACCAATATCGATCAGTTTGTTCTTGTGCGTGACAATCAAGAGTGCTGCTTCGGTCCGGGGGCCGCCCTGTTTGATTGCGTGATGATTGAAATGCGACCGGGCAAGACCACCGATTTCGTCACACGCCCCGTCGAGGTGCGGGGCCGGTTTGTCATTGATGACAAGTCCTACCGCTATCCCGGTGGCAAGGGTCCCGACGGTGGGTCTCACTTGGCGGTGTTTCGAATCGAAGGCGAAGCCGTCCGCTGAGCGCGTGTACCGGTGACTCTGAGCGCGAAATGTTGCCTATTTTCGACACTACTCGCTGATCGCCACCAATTTGACCCTCCCACACGCAGCGAAGGGAGGGTCGAAATCGAGCCTCAAGCGAGATTTCGGGGAGGGCGCGGGTTTGATGTCTTGTGTGAACGTGAGTGTCTTCTCGCGACTTGCCCTCCCCCGCCACGCTGACGCGGGCCGACCCCACCCCCCCCACCCCCCGGGGGGGGGTGATGGGTTATGAACCGTTAAGGGGTGGGGCAAAGCGAGCAAAGGGCTAATT
>JBCCYK010000050.1:0-30740 GCA_039189905.1 Planctomycetota bacterium | reverse complement strand
CGGGTCGATCAGGCTTTGACCGCTGGCGAGCTTCAGGAGTTGCGAACGTGTGTTGATCGCTCTCGCCCCTACGGAAGCGAAGCGTGGTTTGAACAAGTCGCGGAACTTCAGGGGCTTTGGCACACCCTGCGTCCTGCTGGTTGTCCACGCAAGCGACCAAAGCCAATCACCAAGTAACCGATTCAACTCCCGTCCCGTTTTCTGCTCCCGACCTGAGATCTTATGTGGACGACTTGACCAAGACACCACTCGATCTACCAAAGCCGCCTGATGACGGGGCAGCCCGGCGTTCCATTACCAGATGTTTGGGATGATATACCCGGTGCACGAAGGTGTACGCCGCAGCCTTGCACGTACCGCGATAACGCCTCCCGATTCAGTGCTTTGTCTGTTTCGGTTTATGGTATCAGCACGCAATCATCTCAGGACCAACGTGAGGCGATTCATCGCCTCAAGCTCCCGTATGGCTTGCACTCAGACAGCGACCTTCATCTCGCAAGGGCTCTTTCACTTCCTACATTTTCAGTCGCTGCCCGCGTGCTGCTAAAGCGCGCGATCCCCATTTGCATTGACGCTGTCATCGAACACTGCATCTATCCAGTCTTCCCGTCCCATTCCGACGTTGAGCGAACCTTGCAACTTCTTTCGCCAACAGAGGGATAACCATGGCATTCCCACGGAGCGGGGCTTGCGGCTGAATCGGGTATGGTGGTTGGATCGTTTCCGTCGGCGGCGATAGTGTTCAACGCGGCATCGATACACTCGTGTCATTTGCTCGCGCGGGTTCCATTTCGTTCACCCACTGACATCACCTTAAATCGCAGCAGCCGCTTCACGTGAACTATCTTCGTTTACTCCTTGTTGCCATGCCTATGCTCGCCGTATTCGTGACGGTCCAGACCGCGATCTGGGAAGCACGTTACACGAAGGGCAAGGCAACTTGGATTATCAAGCTTCCAGAAACCGCGATCTGGAACCCTCCACCGGTTCCCGCATACTCGGAATTTGCGGTTGCCTTTGACCAACTGCCTGAAACACAACCACCGCATTCGCGTGTCCATCGATTGCTGAAGTGGGACTCGATGCTCCTTGAACTGCTGTTCTATTTCCTCGGCTGTTCCATGCTGATCGCTCCACTCTATTGGCTTACACGCTGCGGGCGACTGGACCCGGTCCTTCACGTCACAACGTGGATTGGAATCGGAATGACGGGATCAGCTGTGATGTGTTTTGCGGTGTGGCTTGCAGTCGGTGGTTGGGGCGCACCTGCGCCTTTGTTTTTCGGCATCAGTGGCTTATTCGTCGGCTCGTTTGCTGGGTTCGCGACGCTTCGCAAGACGGTGGCGGATACTTAGGACGCCGGGGTTGAGGGCGAAGTGCTTCGCCGTGCGTTGAGGTTACCCAGGACGATGCTGCTGCTGAGTAGACCGAGGAAGCCAATGCCCGCGAAGACGCCGACACCGAGCAAACGGGTGCCAACTTGATGGCCGCGAATCGTGGTGTTGACACGCTTCACAGCCGCATCGTCCAAGGTCAGCATGACGGCAGATTCGAAGCGGGCTGCGTCGCCAACCTTGACCTCCCCTTGGTAGCGACGTGTGATGAGCTTGTCCTCGATCCAAGGGCGATCGTTCGCCAAGACGTGGGCGGCCTCAGCGACGGCAGGCCCCGTCATGGATTCCATTCGTCGTTGGACATAGGTGTCGATGGCAGCATGGATCATCACCTGGAGGGTCTCGTCCGCGATTTCTCGGTCGTCACGAAAGCCCGACGTCACCACCATGGTTTTGGAGTCTGGGTTGAGCTGCGGGGTCGTGCCGACCCAACTGGGTCTGTCGGTGGGGTATTCCACATGGTCGCTAGGCGCGACGGAGAGGGTGCCTGTGTGACTGCCCGTGTGACTCTTCGAGGCAATGCCAGCCTCGCCACTGGTGTGGTCGGCGGCGTCTTGGACGGCCTCGGCTGTTTTCGCGACGGCGTCTGCCGAGTCTCGCGTGACAGCATCGACGGTCACATCGGACTTGGAAGCTTTCGCATCTTCTGCAGCCACCAAGTGAGTCTGCTGCATTGCTAAGCAGGCGACGATGGCCAATGTCAGCAACGATGTGAAGTGCGTTGCTCGACACAGGGAGCAGCAGTCACGACCAACCGGAATGAGATCACGTGTCATGAACGGGGCTCCTGACTAGGCGAGGCGTTGCGGGGCAACCAAGGTGTCGGATTTCACCCAGGGCGCGGCCATTTGGGTCATGACCACCAGTCCGCCGGCGATCAACATCCCATACGGTTGAGGGATGGGAACAAACTGGTGCACGAGCCATTCGCCCACGACGGCAACCGCGACGGCCCACAGGCTGAGGCGGCTGCGGCGCAGGGGATCGACGGGTTTCCACATACGCAGCAGTGCGAACAGGGCGGCAAAGTGCGCCATCATGGCCGCAGCTTTGGGGTGACCCGCCGCAGCATAGAAGGACGTGGGGAGGACCGTGGCATCGATGTCGCGACCGAGTCCCGCATCGAGGGGAATCATCAGGAATTCCGCCGCGACGAACGCGGTGACGCCAAGCGCGGCGCCAACCAACGCGGATGCGAAGCGACGATGCAGGCCCTCTCCTTCGGAGCGTTCCCACCACTTGCCGACGCTGAGCAGCATCAGGCCGCCAGCCCAGATCACGGACGTCATCCAAACGTAGGGACTCAAGGTGACCGGATTGAGGTCCTCATTGCGAAGGCCAATGACCGAGGTGACCAAGAGCAGCGTCGCTGCCACGATCATCGAAGTCATGCCCGACGTTGACCATTCGGACCAACGGCAGAGACTGGAACGTGTGGCCAAGGAGTCACGCAGTGCCAGACGCAGTTGAGCCTTGGTCATTTTGGGCGTCGGAGGGACCGGCGCCGGCTGTCGCGTCGTTGCCAGCCGGTTGGCTTCCGCATACGTTTCGCCGTGATTGATTTGCAGGATCATGTGCCGAATCACGTAATAGGGCAGATAGAAGACCGCCACCATGGATAGCACGGGGATCAACCAACTGGTGTTGATCAAAAAGATCAAGCCCGTCGCGATGATCATGAACGCCTTGGACCCAGGTGAGCGTTCGAGCGTCGCCCACCAACGACTGAGATCGTGAAAGCTGGTACGAATCGCGCGTGCGATCGGCTCTTCGTGCGAGGGCGACGACAGCGTCACCGCTGGTTGAGTCTCGCCGCTACCCTGCCATGCACCGTCCTCGGGGTTGGGAACACTCGCGTTGGGAGCCTCTTTGTCGACCACGCGCGCCATGACGGGTTCCACCACGCTGGCGGTGACCGGGGAAGTCTGGCTCGAGTCAACGCCTGCAAAGTGTGCGCTGGCCGCGTGGCGTTCGGACCAGCCCAGCATGCCAAGCAGTTCGTCCACGTTGCCAGGACGAAGGGCCGGGTCCTTTTGAAGGCAAGCGGCGATGGCCGGTCGATACGGCTTTGGCACGCCGTCCAAATTGGGTTGATTGGTCAGGTGTTTGACGATGATTTCTTGCGGGCTTTCCCCATCAAAGGGAATCTCACCGGTGACCATTTCGAAGAGCATCACGCCCATGGCGTACACGTCGATCAATTGGTCATAGTTGCCGCGTCCAATCTCGGGGGCCATGTAGTGAAACGTGCCGACACTCTCGGTGTGACCACCCCGGTGCGATGATGAAATGAACTTGCTCAGACCGTAGTCACCGACTTTCACGACGCCGTCGTCATCGAATATGTTGCCGGGCTTCAGATCCCGGTGCACGAGACCACTCCGGTGCAAGTGTCCGACGCCGGATGCCATCCCGCTGAACCATTGGCGGACTTGTTCCGGGTGCAGGCCACTGGGAAGGATGTCCGATCGAGACCTCGCAAGCCGCCCCGTCGAAGCTGGCTTCTCGTTCGTCGCCTGATCGAGCACATGGCGCAGGTTGGGGCCGGCAACGTACTCCATCACGACCCAGGCTTGATCTTCTGCATCGCGGCAGATGTCGTGGAGCGAGACCAGATGCGGGTGTTTCAGGTTCAAGCAATGGGAAACACCGCGAAGCTCCACTTCCAGGTTGCGTTGAATTCGTTTGAGCGCAACTTCCTTGCCAGCCTCACTCACCGCGAAGTAGACTTCGCCAAATCCGCCCATGCCGATGCCACACCGGATCGTGTACCGGCCGAGGACGACGTCGCCAGGAGCATGGACAAAGGACATGTTTCGCCTAGGGCGCGAGTTGAAGGAAGCGAGTTCCGCGGGATCCAGATTGATTGTATCGGCCAGGGCGTTCATGGCAGTGACTTTCCGAACGGGGTTGATTGCGTGCACAAGCGGTCGCTGCCGAAAATGGCCGATGTTTCCGGACAACCGTGGGTGCGATTGGATCGAGGGAATCGTGTGAGTTGGGAGGGGAATCGCCCTTGGGTGTAGGCTCGATCGGGCGCTGAGGGGGGCGTTCTCCTGGTAGAAAATCTTGGACGTTTCAAACGTATCCGCGGGAAACGGAAAGAAGCTTGGGGCTTCCAGATGAGAAGCCCCAAGTCTTTGATCGCGGGATCAATCGATCGACACGAGAACTTCCGCGTCGACATCCGTTCCTGCTTGAGCGTCGAAGTAAGCCGAGATCTCGTCCAAGAGATTTTCATCGTTGGGTTCGTCCAGTTGGATCTCGCCAAAGTACTCGACATCCACGTTCATCGTTTCTTCTTCCACATCGAGTCGGGTTGCGATCTCGTCGAGCAAGCCACGTGTTTTTGACAGCATGCTGTCATCCAAGCTGAGGTCGCTGGAAGTTTGGGCGAGCCTCAGGGCACCCAAACGTGCCTGGAGGTTCTCGACCTCCACTTCCAGTTGCCGTTTGGCGTCCATCATGGCGTCCATCCGATCGGTTGCCGCGTGAAGCGACGCTTGACGGGCACTCAGCATTTGGGTGAGCTTGTCCAAGGTGGCTTGTCGCGTCTTGAAACGATCGAAGCGATGGCTCAGATCGGTCTTCACCTGGGCCGACGTGTAAGTCTTGCCACCGTAGCGATAGCTTCGATGCTCTTGAGCGAGATCATCGGTCAGGCGGTCGATTTCGTTCCGAGCTTTTGCCAGTCGGGAGTCCGAATCGGCGATTTGTTCTTCCAAGCGAGCGACTTCGATTTTCTCGCGGGCGATTCGTCGCGCATTGGTTTCGATCTCGGGTTTGAGGTCGGCGATCATCTGGCGAGCGCGTTTGATCTCCCATTCCACGGGGACAGCATCCGACGCTGAAGAGCTCACGTGGCTCCAACCGCAGCGAAGGTAGCTGCCGACGGGAGTGAGGGTGGTGACGCCAGCCAACAAAGTCGTGGCGGCGGCGGCTTTGGCAACTTGACGTAACATCGTATGGGGTCCTTTGTTGGGATCGGGGAGTTGGTCGAAAGGGCACGCATCATTTGGGCGGCAATGACGGCGGGTGCCCCGATGAGGATCGAGGTCCGAGCCGACACTTGCGGGTGTTGCCGATGGAGCCAATTCGACGGCCTGACGTGGGGTTATTCGCAGCTTCCCACGCGTGCTTGGGACCGCGTTGCAAAAAAGATTCCGAATTCTCATCCCAGTTGGTCCGCCTTCTGAAGTCGTTGGAACCCGGCGACGATGGAGACTTCCCCGTTGATTCTTGCCGCTTTCCGTGGCGTTCACGCTCGCCGGTCGCTGTAGACTTCGGGGGTGGCGTTGTTTGACGCGGCCTTCGGGGTGCGGTTGTTCATGCGAGCCAAGGTCGATGTCACTTTCACAACGGCGTTCGCTGTCAAAACGACACCAACCCCCTGTTGGATGTGTTTGCCTTGCAACACCCGAGAGGAAAATTGCGATCCCTAAACCGCAGCTGGGAAAGGGTTTGTGAGAACTCGTGCCAACGAAGCTGGTCGGCGGGCACACCAATTGCCGAACTTAACCCTTGAGGGACGCATCCATTCAGTAAAAGCAGCGTCGAACCGGAGTATCCCATGAACCAGCCCGCCAACTGGCCATCGCCATCGGGGAATGATCCCGCTACCTCAAACGAGGTGGATTTAGGTTGGGAATTACTCTCGGACCGCATTGCCGCACGGTCCTGTGATGTGTCCTTGGGAAACTGGATCGATTCCGGCTTGGCTCGCATGGAGCGTGAACTGGTTCGTTTCGCGAGCCGCCAAAGCCAAACGGGTTCGCGTCGCGGCTGATCCATCATGCCAGCGGACATCCTCTGTCGCTGGCATGCCACGTCGTGATCGAAGCGAGTGCCCGCTCAAGGGCGAGCGATCTCGTTGTCCACCTGTCGTCCAGACTCGTCGTCCAGGAACGAGTCGGGCAATCGGTTAGGAAGCCGTGAAGACGCGTTCGACGGCAGCACCTCGAAGTCATCGCCCCGAACGGCCGATCCCAATGGCGTGGTGACGGTGTCGTCAATGGTTCGCAAGAAGGAATCAAGCTTCCAAGACGGGATCACGGTGATGCCGAGCTGCTCGGCTTGCTCGCGGATTCGACCGACGGTCGCGGCCTGATCGTCCGTTCCATCGGTATCACCTGAGACCGATTCACCGTAAACGAGGAACCGAACGCTGCTGTCAAGCACGCCCTCGACGGTTCCGTCCAGGCGAACGACGGCCGCGACGTCGGCGCCGGTCGCACGGACCTGGGCAGCGATTTGCCCGGTATCGGGTCGGCTGTCCCGATCGATGTCGATGTTGTCAACCAACGCGATCTTGACCTTACGCCCGGGAGCCCAGAATGGAGAGTAGATCTTGTCGCCCGGAATGATCGGATTGCGAATGGCGGGACGACGAATCACACGTGCTTCGGCGAGGTGATCGTTCAGGATCTTGGTGACTTGAATCGAGGCCTTGATCTTGGCGTCGGACAATCGTGTGTCATCGCGATCGACCACGCCAAACGTCACGCCAGGACGCAAGGCGTCGGCCGAGCCAAGGTTGATCGTGACCACATTGCCTTGACGGTAGGTGTAGGTGACCTCACCCTGAACCGATTCAAACTGTGTGTTGCGGAGCCGATTGAGCTCCTTCCGTTGGTTATCGACGGTGTCGACTAGCTCAGACTGCTTGTCTTTGAGCTGGGTTAGCTCGCGTGAGGTCTGCTGACGAAAGGTGTTGAATCGTTGCTCGATCTTGAGTTGATTATCGCGCGCATCCTCGGCCAGCTTCTTGTTCTTTTCTCGATCTTCCGCGTAGTTGGCTTGTTCGGTCTCCAACTTCTTGAGTGCGTCATCGCGGCCCTGCTCGGCAACCTGTTGAGCTTTGCGGGCGTTATCGACGTCCGAGTCCGCCTGCTCACGGATCGTGGTCGCCTCATCCCGAGCAAACCCGTACTGTTCATTGCGTGAGCGAACCGCGTTGGCAAAAAACTCGGGTAGACGGGTGTAGTTCTTTTCCGCGTCATCCATGTCTTCGCCGAGGTAGGCCATGTTGCGAACGAATTCACGCTCAATGGTCTCCATATCGGGATCGCCCGATGTGCTTTGCGCGAGGCGATCAAATTCAGCCGTCGACAATCCGCCCACACCCAACATGGCCTTCATCAGACTGCTCTGATCTTGCAATGTCGAGATCTGATTCCGCGCAGAATTTAGGCTTTCGTTCGCCGTGGCGGCGGACGAAGCCTGGGTGTCACCCCAACGCCAAAGAAAGAAATTCAACGCCAGCGAGAGCACCAGGAAGATCAAAGAGGCAATCAGACTGCCACGGATTACGGAATCGTCGCGTGCGGCCATGAGGGTCGATCAGAATAGGAGAAGGTGGGCGGAGGCGTGATGAAAACTGGGCCACGGATTGGTAGGCTACGCGGCCTCACCACGACCGCAACGGCCCGTCTGCCTCCTTCAACGTGACCGCTTCACACCCGCATTGTATTTGGTGGTGGGCCTTTGGGCACGTGTTGAAGCCGGGTTTGACGAGGAATCATCGGGCTGGTTTTTCCGATTTTGAGCCTGCCTGGCCATCGACCTAGCCTCCGGACGGCCCGGTCGCGTTTGCAAGACCCCCGCCCACCCCGCAGCTATCGCGGGGTTTTCCATTTGGCATCGCATTGGACGTATCTATGACTGCCGACCCCAAAGGCCCCAAAACCAAACGGGAGTCCCCTTCGCCCCAACCAACCGAAGGCCAGATGTTGTTGGCGGGCTTCGAGCCACCTGCGGCCGAGCCGGTATCAACCGGAGGCGTCGTCCGGGGGGGCGATCGCGGATTGGAGACTTCGCCCGTCGCGTCGAATGACTCCAGCAAGGCCGCTCAGCGACCGGCTCCCAAGCCATCTTCGGATCGCGAGGCTTGGTTGAAACATGTTCTGACGGGAATCGATCGAGGCGGGAGCCTGTCCATGGCCGATCCGCAGTCGGACTCAGAAATGGGTTCAACGGAGAGCGAATCCGCTATCGAGGTCGATTCGAAATCCGGGACTCAGATCCGCCCCGATGCCTTACCTGAAGTGTTGAAGCAGGAGATCGAGCCGCCGCGACACGAAGCGATGCCCGAGTTGGCGGACAAGCTGGTGGTCATCCTTGACGCACATTCTTTGATCTATCAGGTCTTTCACGCCCTGCCACCGATGACGAGTCAGGCCGGACTTCCAGTGGCCGCCGTCTATGGGATCGTGGGTGATGTGTTGGAGTTGATGCAACGCAAGGAACCCGACTACTTGATCGCGGCATTCGACAAGAGCGAGATCACGTTTCGGAACGAACTCTATGGTGAGTACAAAGCGAATCGGGATTCGATGCCGGATGAACTCCGGCAGCAGATCCCGCTGATTCGCTTGACACTCGATGCGATGGGCATTGGCATCATGGAACAAGCGGGCTTCGAAGCTGATGACCTGCTGGCGACCGTTTCAAAACAAGTGGACGAGGCAGGAGGACGTTGTCTGGTTGTGACGAGTGACAAGGACTGTCGCCAGTTGATCACGGATCGCGTTCATATCTACAACCTTCGCAAGGACGACGAGATCGATGCTGCGAAGCTGTGGGATCTGTGGGGCGTGCGACCGGATCAGGTGGTGGACTATCAGGCGTTGGTGGGGGACCCGGTCGACAACGTCCCCGGCATTCATCTGATTGGCCCGAAGCTCGCGCAGCAGCTTCTGGAAGAGTTCGACAATCTGGATGCGGTCCTTGATAACGCGGGATCGGTCTCCGGTGCAAAGCGTCGTCAAAATCTGTTGGAGGGACGAGAGAAGGCTGCCTTGAGTCGACAATTGGTTGCTCTGCGTACGGATGTCGAAACACCGATTCCATGGAGTCGGTCGCTGCGTTCGGCTGCGAACGTCGATCGTGTGGATGCCTTGCTGCAGGAGTTTGGGTTTCGACGACTGCGTGGTCGTGTGGCGGAAGTCTATGGCAACACAACGGCGATGCAGGAAGAGGAAGTCACTCCAAGTTGGAAAACGGACTATCAGATCATTGACACGCAAGACAAGTTGCAACGATTGGTCACGCAACTCTCTTCGTGTGAACAGATCGCCCTGGACACAGAAACCACGTCAACGCATCCGCGCGAATGTGAATTGGTGGGAATCTCCGTGGCTTGGGGCGTGGGTCAGGCGGCGTACCTCCCTGTTCGAGCCCCTGCTGGGGAAGCGACGCTGGCAATCGGGGAGGTCGTGGAGAGCTTGCGGGCGGTTCTCGAGGACCCTTCCATTGGCAAGGTGGGGCACAACTTGAAGTTTGATGTGGTGGTTCTTCGCGGGTGTGGCGTCTACGTCGCGGGTCTCGCGATGGACACCATGGTCGCTGACTACTTGCTGAATCCAGGCGGACGCAACCACACGTTGGACGATCTTGCGAAACGCCGGCTGAACCACACGAACACGTCTATCAAGGAACTGATCGGGACGGGAAAGAAACAGCTGCGGATGGATCAGGTGAGCGTTCGTGAGGTGGGCCCCTACGCGTGCGAGGATGTCGATGTGCCGTTTCGCTTGGAACCGATGCTGCGAGGGGAACTGGAGGAAGCCGGACTGGATGGGCTGTTTGATTGTGTGGAGATGCCGCTGATCGAGGTGCTGGCGGAGATGGAATTCAATGGCATTCATGTGGACGCCGACACGCTGTCCGCCATGAGCGAACGCTTCGAGGACGAGATCACGTCGTTGCGAACACAGATCTGTGAGGACGCCGACGTTGATTTCAATGTGGACAGCCCGAAACAACTCTCCAAGGTCCTGTTTGAGGATTTAGGCCTCCCCGTCATCAAGCGGACCAAGACGGGGATCAGTACGGACGCGGATGTTCTTGCCCAGTTGGCCGTGGACCACGAAATCGCATCCAAGGTGTTGCGTTATCGCCAGGCCACGAAACTGAAGAACACCTACATCGATGCACTGCCGACGCTGATCTGTGTGAAAACGGATCGCGTTCACACGTCCTTTCGACAAGACGTCGCCGCAACAGGCAGGTTGAGCAGCACCGAGCCGAACTTGCAGAACATCCCGATTCGAACGGAGCAGGGGAGAGCGATTCGCGGCGCCTTTCGGGCGCGTGCGACGATGGGCCCTCAGGCACCCAAACCATCAGGAAGTCCGAAGAGCAACGGGGCAGGGCAGGGCGATTGGTTGTTGCTGGGTGCGGACTACTCACAGATCGAGTTACGAGTGTTGGCTCACTACAGTGGCGACCCCGCATTGTTGGCCGCATACCAAGACGACGCCGATATTCACCGACGGGTAGCGGCCGAGGTCAACGGGATCGAAGAGTCTGAGGTGACGTCCGAATTACGTCGCATCGCCAAGACGATCAATTTTGGCATCGTTTACGGGCAGAGTGCGTTTGGGTTGGCGAAAACGCTTTCGATTCGGAAGGACGAAGCCGCGAGCTACATTCGGCAGTACTTTGAGCGATACAACGGGGTGGAAGCCTTCATGTTGGATACCTTGGTTCGCTGTCGGTGGAACGGATACGTGTCGACCATCTTGGGGCGTCGTCGCGACGTTCAGGGCGTGCGCGACTTCACGAAGATTGCACCTGAGAAACGCCAGAATCTGACGGAAGCGGAACGCATCGCCATCAACACACCGATTCAGGGCTCCGCAGCGGACCTCATCAAACTGGCCATGTTGCGCGTGGACGAAGAATTGCAACGCAGTGACCTCCGGGCGCGCTTGCTGCTGCAGATCCACGATGAGCTCTTACTGGAAACGCCAGCGGAAGAAGTCGATGCCTTAGAGGCCTTGGTAAGGAACTGCATGACCGATGTGATGACACTTGACGTGCCATTGAAAGTCGACGTTGCGGTGGGAAAGACTTGGGCGGAATGCTAACGGGAATCCTTCATCGCCACGATCATGCCGAACGGACCGGCGTTCCTCGCGAGGTGATTCGAGACGCTTGCGTTGCCTGCCGATCACGAATTTCACCAAGTCCACCATGGCTTTGGATCGCCTGGCTTGATAGGTGTTTTCATCTCTTTGACCCCCTTGGCAGCTTCTGATTCGTAGCGTCGTACAATTCGCCCGATCACGGGATTGTGTTCAATATCAAGAGTCATCTCGTCAAACTTAGGCAAACGGATACTACCGCCAGCGACCTCCAGCTTCTTAGCTTTGAACAGCCGCCAATCCCGCCACGACTCAATCGTCATTCCGCTCTCAGCTAGCACGGGTGCCCGTATCAAGAGCACGTATTGTTGGATGTTCTCACCGACGGGAAGGTGCAGAAACGGCCGCCCAGTGGCGACAATTTGGACAACCCGCCCCACCTTCTCCA
Source organism: Planctomycetota bacterium (assembly GCA_039189905.1). Taxonomy (GTDB): domain Bacteria; phylum Planctomycetota; class Planctomycetia; order Pirellulales; family Pirellulaceae; genus Rhodopirellula. The sequence goes on along the minus strand of JBCCYK010000050.1, from coordinate 19,032 downwards.
CATCCCTCACACCAAGAAATGTCTTGTGCTTTCCAAGGTGGTAGATGATTGGACGATGAAGACCCCTGTCATCACTTTCAGCCATGACAAATACCTGCAAGTACGGATCTTGGAGATCGACGGACACTTTCTGGACTTGGCCTTTCGTTTCTCGATAAACCTCGTCGACAAAAATTCCATCTCCCGTGGCAGCTATTGAGAAGGTCCCTAGCGCAAGGAAGGCACTAGACTTGAGGAGGTGGTAGAAATTGAGAAGCATATTTGAGTTCGCTCAAATGGAGCTTTGAATTTGCTGTTCGAATGAGAACGCGGAGCACGAGGCGCCTCCGCGAATAAGTTTTTTGGTTTTTCCGGGACTTGCGACGCTTCTTGCCGATCGACACCACCGAAAGGTAGCCAAACCAAGTTCACCCTCCCGGGGCTTGCCGTGGGAGGGTCGGCCCGCGTCAGCGTGGCCGGGGAGGGCCTGTCGCAAGAAAACAATCGCGTTCCCAAAACATCGTACCCGTGCCCTCCCCGAAATCTCGCTTGAGGCTCGCTTTCGACCCTCCCTTCGCTGCGCGTGGGAAGGTGAATTGGGCGGGGGGCATCGAGGGGATAATGCCGCGACCATCGAAGAGGCCCTTCTTAGGACACGGCAGCGCCCGAGGCCAACGCATTCGGATTCCTAGACTTCCAAGTCTTTGCGTTCGCAATCCGTTTCAGGTGTAGGCGTCTTCCCATTCTTTTCGTTGGGCGAGCAAGGTTTCATCGCTTCCAATCGTACCATTAGCGACCAACGCACGGAATTCTGATTCGAACTCGTCCAAGGGACCCTCGACCTCGCGGCGCGATTCTTCCGTCATGCGATCAAAAAACAGAACGCCGTCCAAGTGATCGGTCTCGTGCTGGACGATTCGTCCCAAGAATCCATCCAGCGTGGTTTTGATTTCTTTTCCTGCCAGATCATATCCCTGCAAGCGGACCAAACGCGGACGTTTGACTTGTCCGTACAGCCCCGGCAATGACAGGCAACCTTCACGATCCGCTTCACTGCCTTTGTGGCGGTCGATTTCCGGGTTGATCACCACCCACTCTTCGCCATCTCCCTTGGTTCCCGATGGGTTGGCGACGAAGAGACGGATGGGCAAGTCCACTTGGTTCGCGGCTAAGCCGACACCGTCATGCTGATACATCAAATCGAGCATTTCATCCACAAGCGACTTGAGACGTCGATCCACGCGGGCCACCGGGCGGCTCTTGTGCCGCAGCGTTGGATGCGGGTAGTGGATGATCGAAAGTGGCATGACAAAAGTGCTTTAAACGGCGGGTGAGCTCAGGCGTTGTTTCGAACCGTGCGTGTGGGATGCATCGCCGTGAGCAAAAGCATCAATCGGATTTCTTGCTGGGCTTGCTGTCTGACTTGCCCTTGGAATCAGATTTGGATTCGGACTTGGGCTTTGATTTTTCGGCGTCTGCTTTGGCGGCCTTCTTATAGCCCTCGCTGCGATAGTCGGTTTGGTAAAAACCACTGCCCTTGAAAACAATCGCGGCGCCCGTCCCAAACTGACGTTGCAACTTGTTCTTGCCGCACTCAGGGCACTTCTTTTTGACCGGGTCGTTGATCCCTTGGAAGATCTCCGTGGTGTACCCGCAGGCTTCGCAGGCGTAGTCGTAGGTGGGCATGATGGGACCTCGGCATGCGTTGTATGAGCTTGTTTCTCTGGATGGGCGACGTGGATCAGTCCGCGGCGGAAACCACCACCTGAGCCGGACGCACGACGCGATCATGCATCAACCAGCCAGAGGCAGCAACATGGAGCACTTGATTCGGCTCGGCGTCGGGGCTCGGCATTTGCGAGATGGCTTCGTGGAAATTGGGATCGAAAGCCTCGCCCTCGGCAGGGATCTCGGTCACACCATGCTTTGCCAGCACGTCGTCCATCTGCTTTTTCACCATGGCCACGCCCTCGGTCAACCCATCCGCGTCCGCGCCCTCGTTCTGCTTGGCCGCGTCGATGGCGCGGGCCAGGTTGTCACGCACTTGCAAGAAGTCCGTGACCAAGGGCATGGATGCGAATCGAAGTTGGTCTTCGTAGTCACGTCGCATCCGTTTGCGGAAGTTCTCGGCTTCCGCCTGAGCCTGCAAGACCCGTTTGTTGGCCATGTCGACCTCGCCGCGCAGGCGTGCCATCTCCTCATCGCGGGTCTCCGGAAGGATGTCTTCCATCGCAACGGACGCGACCGCTTCATCGGACGTTTCGTGATGCTCGCTTGCTTCGGGATCGATGGCTTCCGGTTCCAAAACAGTGTCCGGAGCGACATCGTCGGGTTCTTGGGAGTCAGTTTCGTTCATGACGTTTCCTTGGATGAGGAGCCTTCACGATCGGGCGAATCCGACACGGGCTCCGGTTCAAAGAATTGTTTCAGTTTGTCGAGAAAACTTGTGCGTTGTGGCAAAACCGATTCATGTTCCAAATCCGCCAGTTCGCGTAGCAACTGCTCTTGTTTGGCGGCCAGTTTCTTGGGGACTTCGATGAAGACACTGACAAGCAGATCTCCTGACCGACCACTTCGCGGGTCGATCACTCCCTGGCCGCGGACGGTGAACACGTCGCCATTCTGCGTGCCGGGTGGAACGGTCAAAGCATGGGGGCCATCCAGTGTCGGGACATCGATTTCAGCTCCCAAGGCAGCTTGTGAGTACGAAATCGGCATCTGCAGGATGAGGTGTTGGCCGTCTCGACGAAAGAGGCTGTGCGCTTTGACGGAAATAAAACAGTAGCAGTCGCCCGCTGGCCCGCCATCGGGGCTTGGTTCGCCTTCCCCCTGGAGACGCACCCGCATGCCATCGTCGACACCCGCAGGGATCTCGACGTTCAACTCTGCCTTTTCGTTGCGTAATCCCGATCCTCGGCACTCACGACAGGGATCGCTGATTTGTTGACCGGTGCCCCGGCAGGTGGGGCAGGTCGTTTGCATTCGAAGGATGCCCGCCGACTGCACCACTTGGCCGCGACCTCCACACATGTTGCAGATCACGGGCTTGCTGCCAGGCGCGGCTCCGGTGCCTTCGCAGGTTTGACAGGATACCCGCCGCCGAAACGCGATGTCTTTGCGGCAGCCACGTGCTGCTTCTTCGAGTGTCAGGGTAACGTCGCACCGAATGTCGGCTCCCGGGCGAACGCGTCGCCCACCACGCCGGCGTCCGCCCCCGCCGAAAAGGTCGCCAAAGCCGCCACCAAACAAGTCGCCAAACGCTTCAAAGATGTCTTCGACATCGCCGAACTGGTGCGCGGCGCCTTCGACACCGGCGTGCCCGTACTGGTCGTAGCGTGCCCGCTTCTCCTCGTCGCTGAGGATCTCGTAGGCCTCGGTTGCTTCTTTGAACTTGCTGACCGCTTCGTCGTCATCCGGATTGCTGTCCGGGTGATACTTGATAGCCAGCTTGCGGTAGGCGCGATCGATCTGACGTTTGTCAGCCGTTCGTTCGACTTGCAGGACTTCGTAATAGTCGCGTTGCGTGGCCATGGGTGTCCATCGAATTGGCGGCGATGTCTGCTTCGTCTCGCTTCACCGCGTGCCCTGAAAAAAAGGGCCGCCCGCCGATGGCGAACGGCCCGTTGTCGAAAGCCGATGTCGACTCCGGGTCCAGCATGTGTGGATCCGAGAGCGCGAGAAGGGATCAGGCAATCACACCTTCCACGGGGTTCTTGTCCTTGTCCTCTTTCTCAAAATTGGTGACCAGGGCTTCGGTGGTCAAAAGCAATCCGGCGATGCTACCCGCGTTGGTCAGGGCAGTACGAACCACCTTCACGGGATCGATCACGCCTGCCTTCACCAAGTCGGTGTACTGACCGGTGTGGGCGTTGTAGCCGATGCTGGCATTGGCCCGCTGAACAACCTCGTCGACCACGACACTGCCATCCAAGCCGCCATTGTCCGCGATCTGTCGCATGGGTGCATCGAGAGCACCCAGAACGATATCGACGCCGATCTTCTCGTCGCCCTTTGCCTTCTTGCGAGCGGCTTCCACGGCATCGCGGCAATTCACCAAAGCAACGCCGCCGCCAGGAAGAATGCCTTCTTCGACTGCTGCCCGCGTTGCGTGCAGCGCGTCTTCCAAACGGGCTTTGGTCTGCTTCATTTCGGCTTCGGTTTCGGCACCGACGCTGATGACCGCGACACCACCGGAAAGCTTCGCGAGTCGCTCGCGGAACTTTTCCTTGTCGTAATCGCTGTCGGTTTGTTCAATCTGAGCGCGAAGCTGACCGACTCGCTTGTCAATATCAACGCGTTTTCCGGCACCTTCGACGATCGTCGTGTTGTTCTTGTCGACCGTGACCTTCTTGGCACGACCAAGTTGGTCCAACGTGACGTTCTCGAGCTGGATCCCCAGGTCTTCGCTGATCAGTGTTCCACCGGTCAAGGTTGCGATGTCACCCAGCATGGCCTTGCGACGATCGCCGAAGCCCGGTGCTTTGACGGCACAAACATTGAGCGTGCCCCGCAGGCGATTGACGACCAGCAGTGTGAGGGCTTCCGCGTCGACATCCTCAGCGACGATGAGCAAGGGTTGACCCGACTGAGCGATCTTTTCAAGAAGCGGAACCAGATCGCGAATGTTGCTGATCTTCTTCTCGTAAAGAAGGATCAAGGCGTTCTCAAGATCCGCTTCCATCGAACCGGGATCGGTGATGAAGTAGGGTGAGATGTAGCCCTTGTCGAACTGCATCCCGTCCACATAAGCAACTTCCGTGTCGCGGCTCTTGCCCTCTTCCACGGTGATGACGCCGTCCTTGCCGACGCGTTCCAACGCGTCTGCCAACAAATTGCCGATGCTGTCGTCATTGTTGGCGCTGATGGAACCGACATTCGCGACTTCCTGTTTGCCGCTGACGGGACGACCCATCTCAACCAACTTCTCGCAGGCTGCTTCCACGGCCTTCTCGATGCCGCGGCGAATGGCCGCCGGGTTGCTTCCGGCGACGATGTTGCGAAGGCCTTCTTTGAAGATCCCTCGAGCAAGCACGGTCGCGGTGGTGGTGCCGTCGCCAGCCAGATCACTGGTCTTTTGAGCGACCTCCATCACAAGCTTCGCACCCATGTTTTCGAATCGGTCTTCCAATTCGATTTCTTTGGCGACGGTCACACCATCTTTTGTGACCGTGGGCCCGCCGAAGGACTTATCAATGATCACATTGCGGCCGGTGGGTCCCATGGTGACCGCAACGGCGTTCGCCAATTTTTCAACGCCGGCAAGCATGCGAGCCCGGGCGTGATCGTCAAAAAGCAACTGTTTTGCCACGACTTGAATTCCTCAGTGGATGAATGTTGTTTGGGGAACGATTGAGCCTCACGGAAACTCAATCAGTCGATCTTGGCCAAGATGTCACTCTCGCGAAGAATCTTCATTTCCTCGCCGTCGATCTCAATCTCGCTGCCACCGTACTTGCCGTAGATCACCACGTCGCCGACGGAGACGCTGAGCTCACCCCGCGCACCGCTGTCGAGCAACTTGCCGGGGCCAACGGCCACAACCGTGCCTCGTTGTGGCTTTTCCTTTGCGGAGTCGGGCAGCACGATACCGCCCGCGGTGGTTTCCTCTGCTTCGCTGGGCTGCACAACGACGCGATCGTCGAGGGGACGAAGTGAGACTTTGGTGGTTGCCATGTTTGAGTTCCTGAAATGAATTGAAGTTTTGATTGATTGAAGGATGAACGTTGGTATTTGTGTGGGTGGCGGACCGACGATCTCGGTCGCAGGCGACTACATCATGCCGCCCATGCCTCCCATTCCGCCCATGCCACCCATGTCCATGCCACCCATGCCACCCATACCTCCCATGCCGCCGCCCATTCCATGGTCGTGGTGGTGGTCACCGCCGGCTTCTTCCTCTTCGACGGGGATGTCGGTGACCAGGGACTCTGTGGTGAGAAGCAGGGAAGCGACCGATGCGGCATTGGTCAACGAGGTGCGAACCACCTTGGCGGGATCAACAATCCCCGCGTCGACGAGGTCGCAATAGCTATCCGCGTTGGCGTCGTATCCCTCTGTTTTGCCCTTCATTTGGGCAACCCGATTGACGACCACAGCACCGTCCAAACCGGCATTGTTGGCGATGGCCCTCATGGGCTGATCCAAGCAGTTGCGAATGATTCGAACGCCGAGCTTCTGGTCACCCTCCGTAGCCTTTTCCAGCTTGTCGACCGCTTTGCGGCAACGAAGCAGTGCGGTTCCACCACCGGGGACGATGCCTTCCTCCAAAGCAGCTTGCGTGGCTGCGCGGGCGTCATCAATCAGAGCCTTTCGCTCTTTCATCTCGGTTTCGGTCGCCGCCCCGACATTGATCTGAGCGACCCCGCCAGCGAGCTTCGCCAAACGCTCCTGCAGCTTCTCTCGATCGTAGTCACTGTCGGTGACACCGATCTCTCGGCGGATTTGCTCCACACGGCCTTCGATGTCCGCCTTCTTGCCAGCGCCACCCACGATGGTCGTGGCTTCCGACGTGATGCGGACCTGCTTGGCACGTCCCAGGTCGGAAAGCTTGACACTTTCCAGATCGATGCCGAGGTCCTTGAAAATCGCTTTGCCACCGGTCAGGCACGCGATGTCACCCAAGATGGCTTTGCGGCGATCGCCATAGCCAGGTGCCTTGACGGCACAGGCCGAGAGGATACCCCGCATCTTGTTGACGACCAGAGTCGCCAAGGCTTCCCCTTCGGTGTCTTCTGCGATGACAAGCAAGGGTTTCTTGGATTCGCTGACGGCTTCCAAAAGAGGGATCAGTTTCTTGTTCCCACTGATCTTTTCCTCGAACAGCAGCACGTAGCAATCATCGAGCTCAACGGTCACTTCGTCTTGGTTGGTGACGAAATGCGGCGAGAGGAAACCACGGTCGAACTGCATCCCCTCCACCACGTCGACGTAGGTCTCGTTGCTTCGGCCTTCTTCGACGGTGATCACCCCGTTCTTGCCAACCTTGGTGAAGGCGTCTGCGAGCACGTCACCAATTTCAGGATCATTGTTGCCGGCAATCGTTGCGACTTGCTTGATGTCACCCTTGCTGTTTTCGCGAATGGGATTGGACATCTTTGCGATCTCGGCACACGCCACTTCCACCGCTTTGTTGATCCCGCGTGACAGGGCCATGGGATCGGCTCCTGTCGCCTCCATCTTGATACCCTCACGGAAAATCGCCTCCGCAAGCACCGTCGCCGTGGTCGTCCCGTCGCCCGCCACATCGTTGGTCTTGCTGGCGGCTTCCTTGACGAGTTGTGCACCCAAGTTTTCATTGGGATCATCAAGCTCGATGTCTTCGGCCACGGTCACGCCGTCTTTCGTCACCTTCGGGCTGCCCCAACCCTTGTCCAGAACCGCGTTCCGTCCGCGAGGGCCGAGCGTGCTGCGAACGGCACGGGCCAGTTTACCTACCCCTGCCAACAGGGGAGCGCGAGCGTCATCGTCGAAAACGATCTGCTTTGCCACGTTAGTGTCTCCAATGGGGCCCAGACGACATCAACCAGGCACGCATCCGGCGAACGGGAGCATGACGAACGGTGACGTGTCCAGACGAAGTGATGTGAGGAATTCGGGTTGACGGTGTGTTGTTTTGGCAGAGACCGGTGGCAGTCCACCGGCCTGGCGGGTCCCGAGACAGCAAGCCATGTGCCGAAGTCTGTTTTTGATTCGCAAGTCTCTTTCTGGGAACGGTTTGTGGCGTTTGCTTGCCAAGGGCCCGGGCGAATGTGGGAGCGCCCCGTGCCAGCTTGGCAGCGGCTTGGGCGTCGTGCCGCTGCGCGTGGATTGCGTTGCGTTTCACGCGAGACGAGGAGGTGGACCGGATGCTTGGGATGCTCGGTTCCTGTCAGCACGGCCAGCCCAGAAGCGAAAGTGTCTCTGAGGAATCGCTGGCATCGGCACAATCGTTACAGGCGGATTTCTGTCGTCTGCAAAGCTTGCCAAGCGGACAATCCAGGTGGCGAAATCATTGACGGGAAGGGGGCCGAGACGTTCACTTGCGGCGGAAGCCCCTCCGTCCACGCGGCGGGGTCAGGGACGTGTTGACCCGGCGCGTCACGTCAACGGCGTGAAACTTGGGGTCGAAGGCTTCTAGGAACAAGCACGCGCGGGCGCGGGGCGCTCGAGCGTGACTTGGCATGGATTCTCCTACACGTCTGCTGAAAGCGACCGATGTTTCAACGCAACCTTCCGACGATCTGCCTTGTCTTGAGCCTGCAGTGCTGGCTGTCAGCCTCAGCGGAAGCCTGTTGGCTGACCGATTGGCTCTACGGGCGTCGGCAGGCCGTCCCGATCACGGGCTCGGTCCCTTATGCCGCTGGTTATGCCCCGTATGGCTACGTCCCCGGCAATGTGTTGCAACCCGCTCCGACCTACGCCGCTGGCTACACACCGTTGCTGACGCAACCGGCCGCACTGCCAACGACCGGAACTTGGTCGACACGTGACAATCCCTCGGTGTACACCGGCCGGCCTGTGTTGCCGCCAACCGTGACCGGCTATCGCGGCTTGCCGAGCGTGGTCGGCGTGCCGGTAGCCAACGGAACGCCGGCTCCCGCTCTTTCGGGATACCGTGGATTGGCAACCACTGGAGGCGACTTCTACGGGACCGGCAACGTTTATCCGAATGACGCTTCCGCGCCTTATGCTGCTGGCTACGCGCCCAGTCCCGTGGTAAACCCGGTCGTTGCACCTGAGCCCCGCTTTGCAACGCCCATCCGGAGTGGTTTGGCGAGGTTCTTTGGTGCTTTGTGGGGCACCAACTATCGCAGCAGCTACTATTCGGCACCGATCACGTACTACCGGCCGGTCAATCAAATCGATCCGGTGACCGGGACCACGGTGACGATTCAGCAGGGATGCCAGTCGACCGTTCAACAGCTTCAGCGAACGCCTTTGACGTCGTGGAGTGCCGCGAACAATGGTGTCCTACCCGCGTCCGGTGCAGCATGTGGCACTGGGGCAGGCTGTTCGACCATTGCCCCTGTGAGCGGCTACTCGCAATTGGCAACGCCATCGACGACGATTGACCCGCTGGGCGGTGGCGTCACGACGATTCCCTCCACCATTCCCAGTGTGGGCGGTCAGCCGATTTATGGTGGATCAGTCTCACAGCCGCTGACGGGCGGTTCGACTTGGGCGCCCACGGGCAGTGGCGTTGCTCCCGCGACCGACCTCCAGCCCGTTCGCCCCCCGACACTTTCACCCAATGCCGCTCAACCTTCCGCTTTGCAGCCCTCTCCCTTGGTTGGAGGCAGCCAATCGCAGCGGCTTGATTTGAGTCAGGATCGCAACTCACCGTACGGCGACCAGGCATTCGGCTACGGAAACGGAGCCAATTTGGAACCGTCTTACTCTCAAGGTCTGGATGATTCTTCCCTCCAGACGCTTGGTCGCGACACGGGAGGTGCCGATGCGGGCATTGGCCTGGAAGCACCTGAGAACGGCTCGGGCGTCTATCGGAGTCCCTACGAGGATCCGCAGTCGCTTCGGGATTTGACATCACCCTTCGACCCATCCTCGACGCGACAAAACTCGGTTCGAAATAGCGCTGACCGACTGACGCAATACACCACCCCCATGAGCCGACAAACAGGGCCGGGCCGCGACGATGAAACACCACCTCACCCTGCTTGGTCGAGCGTGAAGCCCATCCCGGCACCCCGTGGCTATCGAAGTGCCTTCGAAGCCGCCAACGTCGATTCCGTTCCAGCGCCGTCCCGATCCGCGCCCCATGATTCGGCGTTTCGAGCACCGAGTCTTTTGCCGGCGCTGCCACGTCCAGACGCGATGCCCTATCGTTTTGACGCTGCTGCCGAGCCGGCAGCGACGTTTCAGGCACCATCCGCCAGCCAATCGATTCGCGTTCCCGTTCGGGAAGCTTCGGTGCTCGGAGATCGCGACCGGCTTCCAAGGCAATCCCCGCCACGTGAACCCGTTCGGCCATCGCAGCCCGAACCTCAACGTCCGGTTCGCGAATCGGGTTGGTATTCACTCGGGAAGTGATCGTTCAGAGTTCCAGTTCACCGGCACGTCCTTGAGTCCAAAGACGCAAACCTTCCAGGCGTTGCTTGCCCCGTTGGTAATAGGACTCGTCGAGTGATGATAGCCAGCTTGTGAATCGGTCTTCAAACGTGGCTGGCTCGCACAGGCGACCGATGGGCGTTTGTTTGTGAAGGACTTCTGCGATCGCGGTTGCGATCCTGCGGTGTCCCGAAAGGGTGGGATGGACATGATCCACAAACCACTGTGGGTGAGCAAGTTCGCCTAGGCTTTCCACGGGTTGACGCGACGATTCACGGAACAAACGCGGGGTGTCGACCCACAGGCACTGCCGCTCCGTTGCGATTCGACGAACGGTGTCCTCCATCGAGGACGTCGCGCGAAGCGCGCACACGTCATGGTCTCTCGCTTGGCTCAGGTGCATTGTCCAGATTGATTCGGGTACATGTGCGCTTGCTTGTCCAAGACGACCGGCAACGTAGTGCACGCCCGCGTGTTCTTCGTCGATACGCAGGGCCGCTTCGCATGCCTGTAATCGACGGGAAACGTCCTCCTCTGAGGAGATGATCGTGCTCCAGAGAGATTGAAACCGTTTTGATTCGCTGGCGGAGAGCGTTGGAGAAACCGTCGTTTTGAAGGGAGGCGTGTTGACCGTGTCGCAAGTGGGAACACAAAGCAAGATCGGGACGCTGGCGGCATCACACAGATCGATCATGCGGTTGATGGTTTGAGCGAACTGGGTCTCGATTGCCTGTCGCCAAATCGGATCACGCTCGTAGAGCTCCAGTCCCCCAGGTCGATCCAGACGCGTATCCAATGGCCCTCGTCGCGCTTTCCGATCGGATTGTCGTAGGTTCGCGAGCACGTCGACGCTACGGAGGTTGCGACGCAGCCATCCTCGCAAGCTGCTTTGATAGCGAGCGAGTTCCTGTTCGCTTCGATCTTCCAGGAATTCATTGTGGCCGGAATAAAGGATGATGAGGTCGGGCGCATGTCGTAGTACTTCGCGCAAAATCAGCTCGACGCGGTAGCTCGCGTAGGAGACGCCTCCGCAATTGATGACCTCGACGGGTCTGGCATCCGCTGGCGCCGCGTTTTCATCCATGAACCAAAGCTCCAAGAACTTCGCGAACGACGTCTCGGTTTCGTAGGGTCGTCCCTGAACGGTGGAACCTCCCAGCACAAAGATGCGTCGGGCGCCGGGTGCCTTCGGATCCGAGAACGACGCCGGACGGAAATGCTCGGACTGTGAAGGGTCAATGTGCCATTGCTGGGATCCCGCATCTTGGACGAACAGCGGCCGGGATTCGGTGCGCGACGCCGCGGACGGTGGCACCGTGACACGGAGAACAAGCTCGATCGCCGCGATCGGAACGAGGCCCAGCAAGATCGCCAGAATGCGTTTTCCGGTCGAACCCTGTTTCAGGCCCTCAGGATCGGGGCCCTCGGAATCAGGGCCCTCGGAAGCCGAATTCGTTGCGACCTTAGGTTCCATTGATCTCTCTGTGTTGCCAGGCAACCGACTCATCCCAAGAACGAGAGGACTGTGCGGCTAGCCAAGGTCAGCACCAACGCGCTGCCAGCGGTGACCCCGGCGAGCAAGAGACGTCGTCCTCGAAACGGTGGCAGGCTGTTGAGTTGCCAAAGCACGGTGAGTGCCAACACTGGGAATGTCACGACCGTCAAGGATTGCGCGATCACGATGAAACGTACCAGGTTGATGCCCAGAAACATGCAGGTTGCGGCGATGAGAAAGCCGATCACCAGCGTCGCGATCGTTGTCCAGCGCACCGGGCTTGATTCCAGTTGCGAGACACCCATGGTGGCATCGGCAAACACGACCCCTCCGATGACCGCGTTGACCACAAACGAGCTGATCGCGCCGGCAAGGATCCCAAGGGAGAACAGGCCGGTTGCGCCATCTCCAAACACGGGCTGAAGTTGAACCGCCACCTCAGCCGCGGATGACAGTGATTCAGGTTCGATCCGCCCGTGCAATCCTGCGGCGGCCGTGATGACCAAGACGGCGGTCATGAAGGTCAGCGTGCCGATCCCAATCACCCCATCGAGCACGCCGGTACGCAGGTCGGAGTGGTCCCATTGTTTCTGCCGTGCTTGGTAGCTTTGAAAGAAGGCAGCGGCAACCGAGAACGTGGTTGCCATCAGCCCGACGACGCTCAGCCAAGTCAGCGAGAGGGAATCACCTTGCCGTGCGATGCTGGCGGGATCGGACGTTGGGGCAGGGGAGGGCCGTTGGGGGATCATCCCACCAAGGATGTCTCCCATGGATGGCTTGGAAGCGAGCATGCTGACCACAAAGGCGACGACCATGGTGGCGACCAACGCGATCATCGCTTTCTCGATTCGGGTGTAGAGCGAGCGCCGCCCGGTCCAGATGAGCGCGATGACGGCACCATTGAAACCGAGGAGGAGCAATGAATTTGCCAGGGTCTGGTTCGCGATGGTGTCAGGTAGAAACGCTTCGGCGGCCATGAGCATCGCATAGTTGTTGGACGCCTGGAAAAGGGCGATGGCGATCAGCAATGACGCCCCAACGAACCAGGACGCCGGACGACCACAGCGCATGGCGATGAACTTACACGGCGTTTGGGAACTCAGTACGCCGATGCACATGCAAGCGATGGTCATGGCCATCATCAAGATCCCGGCCAACGGGACCACCCAAAGCAGCTCAAAACCAAATTGGCAACCAACACGGCTGGCGTTGACGATGCTGCCAGGGCCGAGAACGACCGCCGCGACGATGATCGTCGGGCCGATCTCTTTCAGGATGGTCCCCATGGAACGCGACGGCTTGGTATCTTCTGGCATGATGAGGAGATCCAACGTTGCTCAAAAAGATTTCAGTTTAACGACCCGGCATGAACACCTGTTTCCGATCCGTTGCCTTCTCGAGCTTGAATCCCCTCAAAACCAATCGAGCCTGACATCATGAAACTGGTTGTGGCAGAGAATGCCGAAACGATGGGGTGTTACGCGGCAACGCTGGCTGCCTCCGCGATTCGCGCAGCCATTGAAGAACGCGGGAATTCTCGGATCGTCGTGGCGACCGGAGCGTCGCAGTTCACGGTCTTGAGTCATTTGGTGCAACAGCCGGATATCGACTGGAGCCGTGTGACGGGGTTTCATCTGGATGAATACGTGGGTCTCAGTCCCGAGCACCCCGCCTCGTTTTGCCGTTATCTGAAAGAGCGTTTCGTCGACCGAGTGCCTTTGACCGCGTTTCACTATCTGCGTGGTGATGCGGACGCGGCCGAAACGATTCAGTGGGTCGCATCGGAGTTGATCCAGCAGCCGATTGACGTGGCGCTCGTCGGGATTGGCGAGAATGGTCATCTGGCGTTCAACGATCCACCCGCCGATTTTGAAACGGAGGCGCCTTACCTCGTGTTGCCTCTTGATGAGGCGTGCCGACAACAGCAGGTGGGCGAAGGATGGTTTGATTCGTTGGCGGACGTTCCAAGTCACGCCATGAGTATGTCCGTGCATCGCATCCTGCAATCGAAGCAGATCGTTTGCAGCGTGCCTGACGAGCGCAAGGCGGAGGCCGTCCGCGCGTCCGTGGAGGGAACGATTGCACCTGAGGTTCCCGCAAGTATCCTGCGACGTCACGAGCATGCGACGCTGGTGGTGGATCCGCCCGCGGCATCGCTCCTGGGCCAGGCCACCCTGGAAGCGGCCGTGAGAGTTGATCGCGAATCGGTTCCCGATGGCGGGGCAGGGTAGGGCACTCCCGTGGTTGAGACGGTCTGCTTCGATATACAGGTCAACGGCTACGCGGGATTGGATTTCAATGCCGATGATTGGGAGCTCGATGACCTGCACCGAATCATCGATCGGTTGACTTCGGATGGTGTTCCGAAGATTCTGCCGACGATCATCACGGATGAGATCGATACAATGGTCCGTCGCATCGGACGCATCGCGACTGCGATCGAAGGGAACCCGCGGGTGGCGGACGCGTTCGCGGGAATCCATGTTGAAGGCCCCTTCCTGTCGGCAGTGGAGGGTTACCGCGGCGCGCACCCCTTGGCGTCGATTCGTGCCGCGTGTCTCGAGTCTGCCAAACGCCTAGTCGATGCCGGGCAGGGCCATGTCAGGCTGTTCACGCTTGCTCCGGAACAAGACGCTGACGGCTGTGTCACGCGACTGCTGGCTGACCGAGGTATCTGTATCGCGGCGGGTCACACGGACGCATCGCTTGATACTTTGAATCGATCCCTGGATGCGGGTTTGCGGCTGTTCACGCATCTTGGCAATGGTTGCCCCGCCATGCTGCCCCGGCATGACAATATCATCCAGCGGGTGCTTTCCTTGGCTGATCGCCTGCATATTTCATTGATCGCCGATGGACATCATCTGCCGCCGTTTGTGTTGCGAAACTTTCTGGCGATCATTCCCCGGGAACGTGTGATCTTGGTGACCGATGCGGTTGCCGCGGCGGGCATGGGGCCCGGAACGCACTTTGTTTTGGGGCAAGAGGTCTTCGTCGATGAACAGGGGGCCTGTTGGTCGGCGGATCGCACGCATTTTGCCGGCTCAGCTGCAACGATGCCCGAGATGCGCCGTGTGCTTCGCGAGATCTTTGAGCTTGGAGACGACCGCCACGTTGATTTCGATTGGTGGCGTCAGTGGACGGACCGAAACCCTCACGCGGTGCTGGAAGCCTCGTCTTAAGGACTGCGAAGAAAGAGTGCGTGCCTAGAACACAGGCTGCTAGAACAACGTGTAGATGAACGGGCCAGCTGGTCCGCCCGCTAGCAAGCCAATCAAACCGACGGCGAGCAAGGAGAGGATCAGTGGTAGAAGCCACCACTTCTTGTTGTAGCGAAGAAACAGCCAGAATTCCTTCAGAATCCCAGGGTGCTTTCCATCGATGAGCGATGGCAAATCATCGCTCTCGTTGGGAGTGTTGGTTGGCATCCGTTATTCGCGTTGTTGTCGGGTTGGGTCGGGGAGCAACCGTTCAGAATTGCTGCAGGTAGCGTTTGAGGTCACGGGGTGTTTCAGTCGGTTCCCATGTGCTCGCGGCGTCGTTCTTCGTGTCAGCCCAGGCTGAGGATCTGGGACGCAGCATCCGTCGCAGTATCCCAATCGGGATGACAAGCCCACAAAAGATCACGCAGAAGAACATGTGTCCCGCTAGAAATCTCAGTGGAAAGAACATCCGTTTCCACGCCTCAATAAACGCGATTTGCCATGGCGGCTTCACGTAATAGACGATGGCGATCAGCAAGCCCACCAGCGTCGACAGGAACAGGCCAACCGAGGAAGCACCTGTCGACACCGTGCCAAGTAGCCATGTTGCCACCCCGGCAGAAACGCCAAACCAGCGTCGCGTCGCATCAGAGACAGGGACTGCGGGCGTATTTGTTCCCATTTCTAGTCCTCAAAAGCGGAGCTAGTTTCTTTCACGGCCGTTGCCCGGAGGTGTGCGGGTTGTCGTTCTTGGTGGTACAGCGTCGTTCCCAAAATCAGCACGTCGATGTTCGACGCCAGAAAGCAATCGTAGGCATCCGCGGCCGTGCAAACGATCGGTTCGCCACGTCGGTTGAAACTGGTGTTGATCAAGACGGGAAAACCCGTGATCTGTTCAAAGGCTTCCAGCGTTGCATGGAGGAAACGGTTCTGAGTTGCGTTCACGGTTTGAACACGGGCGGAATGGTCCACGTGGGTGATGGCCGGGAGACAACTTCGACGATCCTGGATTTGATCGAGGATGGTGCACGGTTCATTTGATTGAGAGGAAGGCGTGCGGTGCTCAGCCCGAATGAAAAAGGTGTTGAGCATGTAAGGGCTCGAAAGGTTCTCGGGCATGTCAAAGTAGTCCGCCGCACGTTCTTGCGTGACCACGGGGGCGAAGGGACGGAATGATTCACGCCTCTTGATTTGCTGATTCAGCTTGGTTTGCATCATGGGATCCCTTGGGTCCGCGAGGATGCTTCGGTTTCCCAAGGCGCGAGGGCCGAACTCCATGCTGCCGCGGGCCACGCCCACAATTTGGCCTTTGGCCAACAGGGTCGCTGTTTCTTGTGCAAGCGCGATCGAGTCGTCGTGTTGTTCACCGACCGCACCCATGCGCCTTAGCGCTTGAAGATCGTCAGGCGTTCCGATTGCGGGACCGAGAAGGCAGCCATGGAGTCGGTCAACCGCTTGTGTGGATCGCTCCTGGTTCAAGAGTTGATGATGGATCAGCGTGGCGACACCGAGCGAGCCACCGGCGTCGCCTGCGGCGGGTTGGATCCAGATGTCATCGAAGGGACCTTCGCGAAGCAAGCGACCGTTTGCCACACAGTTGAGTCCAACCCCGCCGGCGATGCAGAGATGGGACTGTTGGGTGCATTGATGCACATGAGCGGCGACGCCCAGGATCAACTTTTCCGTCACCGCTTGGGTGGTGGCGGCGATATCGAGATCGACTTGGCGAATCGCCTCGTTGGGATCTCTTCGTCGGTGGCCGACGAGCCTCTCCAGTCGCTTGCCGGTCATCTCAAGTCGAAAGGGATAGGTGAAAAAGTCCGTGTTGAGTCGAAACGACCCGTCCCGATGCTGGTGGACAAGATGCTTCCAAAAGTCCATCTCGTATCGGGGTGTCCCAAAGGGGGCCAGGCCCATCAACTTGTATTCCCCCGAGTTCACTTTGAAACCGCAGAAGGCCGTCATCGCCGAATAGAGAAGTCCGATCGAGTGCGGGAAGTTGACCCGCTGTTTGAGCTCAACTTCGTTCTTGCGGCCGATGCCCCAGCTGGTGGACGCCCATTCACCGACCCCATCCATCACCAAGATGGCGGCTTCGTCGAATGGGGATGGGAAGAACGCGCTTGCCGCATGTGACTGATGATGCTCGCAAAACAAGATGCGTTTTTGGTAGCCCGGAAGCTGGCTTCGGATGATGCGTGGCAGATGAAGCTTCTTGACCAACCACTCTGGCATCGCCTTGGCGAACGAGCGATAGCCTCGCGGCGCGTGGGCTAGGTAGGTTTCGAGCAGACGGTCGAATTTGAGCAGCGGCTTTTCGTAGAAGCCCACATAATCAAGATCGGATGGCGTGATTCCAAACGAATCCAGCGCGGCTTGAATCGCTTGTGTAGGAAAGCGGGCATCGTGCTTGAGACGTGAGAAACGCTCTTCGCTGGCAGCGAAGACGATCTCACCGTCGCGTAGGAGTGTCGCAGCCGCGTCGTGGTAGAAGGCAGAAAGACCGAGGATAAACGTCACATCACTCCACCTCGCAAGGGTGCCCAGGCACGGCTGTCTCAAACAGAAAGCCGGCAAACCCAATGGCTTGCCGGCCTCTGTCATTCAACTTGGATACGACGTATATGCTACTGCCTATCGGCGTCATCCGCTTCGATTGCGGCAGCATAATCCTCCATTTGTTGCTCTGCATCGGCTGGTTGTTCGATGAGCTCAGTCGAATTCGACGAGCCGCATCCCAACGTAAGCGATGAGACAACAAGTAACGCTAAACCACAAAGCCTAAAATTCTTCATCAATCACCTCTTTTGAAGCACGAGTTCCGAGGGAGCCCCACAACCCATAAGGGCTTTGTTGACCGGCATTGCCTGCCCCCAAGTAAACGGTTTGAGCCCGGCGATTGCCGGATTCGATGGAGTCGGTGATGAACTTCACTGCGCCGTCCCCCATCAAGACATGCACACCGCCTTGGTGGCGACTGCTCGGTGGATACATGCCCCAGGTGCTGTCCTGATGGTTGCGTGCCACCGTTTCAGAATTGGGGGGCAGGATGGTGTTCATCCCGGAGTGCTGGATGACACCGTCCGCCCAGTGGAAACCGCGAGCCCAACCAGCACGCCTGCCATCGCCGGCGCCGTTGTCAGTGGTCAAGTTCTCTCCCGCCCGCCAGAATCGCGGTCGCTCGGGATCGATCCTGTCGGTGTCGCGCGCCCAAGAAGGGTTATCGCGAAGAGGTCCGGATCCCGGGCCATCAATGGGTGCCGTGCGAATGTCTCGATCGCCCAGATCCGTTGCAATTTCGCCTGCCATGATGGTGTTCGCAAGTCCATCCAACACATCACGAAACTTCAGGTACTTTCTCGGGACGAACATGCCGCGGCCTGAGGCATTGATCTGACGTGCGTTCCCTTGATCGGTTCGGTTCGGAGTCACCCATCGCCACTCGCCGACATCGGTGTATTCGACGGCGTCGCCGAGGCAAGCCGCATAATTGGTTCGGCCAAGAGCGGGAGCACCGGTACCAGGATCACTCGGGCATCGGAATGCCGCGACTTCCGTGATCCAGGGGTCGTAGTCGCTTCTCCATGGAGCGGGTCCCATGGCGGGCCAAATCGGCGGATTCCCGCCATTGTTGTCCAGCGGAAAACTGATCTGCTCCCACAGTGCTTGTTGCTCGATGAACGGCAAGATCTGCGGAAGCCACCCAAGTCTCAGCTGATTGGACAGACGGTTGTTGCCCGGGTTGCCGCCTCGCGATCCCGCAAGCTGGCCGGGCAAGTTCCCATAGGCTGCGTGGTAATTGTGAATCGCCAGGCCGATCTGTTTGAAGTTATTGCTACAACTCATCCGTCGTGCCGCCTCGCGCGCGGCCTGGACTGCTGGGAGCAGCAACCCCACTAAGACGCCGATGATCGCGATGACGACCAGAAGCTCCACGAGCGTGAAAGCATGGCGCCGGCGTGCAATGTTAAAATTTCTCATGTCTCAATAAATGCTCCTGAAAAGTAAGAACCGCTATCGTCCCTTTAACGGGATTCTGGGAGACGTTAATCGACAATGAGGCAATCGCACAAGCTTGAAATGTGCTGAGATCTGACCTTTTTTGATTGAGTCGGTGATCTGCCGAACGCGATGGAGATACAAAAAATCGTGCTTTTGCTCGATACGGCAAGCCAAATCTTAATTTTTGCCAATTACTAACCTTTTGCGGCATCGTTTGTAAAATAGCTACAGATTGTCTGAGATGATGGCGTTCGTTGGCCGCGGTAGGCACTGTTGGTCAATCGATTCGGTAGGCGAAAAAGGGTCAGG
>JBCCYK010000049.1:0-31002 GCA_039189905.1 Planctomycetota bacterium | reverse complement strand
CTCAGTCGCCTCCACCACGTTTCGACGCCCCGACATGGAGCGTGGTTTCGAAGCGGATGAATCGTTCTACATTCGCCATGCGCAAACCATTCGGTCCAAAATGGAGATTGACTTGGAACGAGACCCACCACCTGAGCTTGTTGTGGAAATCGAGTTGACCTCGCCTGTCGTCCGGAAGTTCGGGATTCTCGCCGCGATTGGGGTTCCGGAAGTCTGGATTCATAATGGAGAGACGCTGCAAATTCATCTCTTGGGCGAACAGGATTACGCTGCAAGCAAGACGAGTAAGGTCTTGGTTGGTTTCCCGGTTGCTAAAGTCGACGAGCTCATTCGGCAACGTCACCAACGGGGAGAAATCGAGCTCATCAAAGAATTTCGCCACTCACTTTTGAGTTGACGAGGAAACACCCTCGCCCAAAGCGGTTTTCCAGCGTTTGACTTGCTCCGCGACTTGGTCGGGCGCTGTGGAACCGGCGCTCTTGAAGGCTGCGACCGCGTTGGTGGTGCCCAGGACGTCAAAGATCGACGCGTCAATCTCCGGTGACAGCGATTGTAAAGCCTCCAAAGGCAGTTCAGACAAGGCGACTTCGCGTTGCGTCGCTTCCGCAACGATAGCACCCACCAGGTGATGCGC
Source organism: Planctomycetota bacterium (assembly GCA_039189905.1). Classification (GTDB taxonomy): domain Bacteria; phylum Planctomycetota; class Planctomycetia; order Pirellulales; family Pirellulaceae; genus Rhodopirellula. Next base: position 30,368 of record JBCCYK010000049.1, on the reverse strand, counting down.
GGTTCGCTGGGGCATACTCTTCTGGATCAACCACTCCATCAGGGTTGTGGCATCCAAGTAGCCCTGTTCCAGACGGGACGCGATCGAGTCACGCTTGAGTTCCGAACCGGCCACGATGGGCACAGCGAGTTCCAGCATGGCGGTCACTGTGTCGATCGAATCGAAAAGCGGAGGCTTGTCTTCTTGCAAATCGCGGTTGTAGGCGAGTGGGAGGTTCTTGACCAAGAGGTGCAACGTTTGCAGATTCCCAATCACGCGAGCGGATTTGCCGCGAGTTAACTCGAGCGTGTCTGGGTTGACTTTCTGAGGCATGATGCTGCTGCCCGTGCAAAAGGACTGCGGCATCCGCAAGAAGTTGTACTCGACGGTGCTCCAAAGAATCCATTCTTCGGACCAGCCGCTCAAGTGGGATGCGATGACGGAAAGGACGAATGCCGTTTCCAATAGAAAGTCTCGGTCGCTGCTGGTGTCCAAGCTATTGGACGTGAAGCCATCGAAGCCCAGGGCGTTTGCCGTGTGATCGCGATCGATCGGCAAGGTCGTTCCCGCGACGGCGCCCACGCACAAGGGCGAAACGTTGACGCGTTTTCGGCAGTCCGCCAAGCGTTCTCGATCGCGTGCAAACTTTTCCACATACGCCAGCCAGTAGTGTGGCGCGAGCACCGGCTGAGCACGCTGCAGGTGCGTGTACGCCGGAAGGATGATGTCCATATCTGCATCACAACGGTCAACAAAGGCTTTCTGCAGATCCAGCAGCAAGGCATCGATCTGATCGATCGCATCGCGAACATACAGCCGTACATCGGTGCTGACTTGATCGTTGCGACTGCGAGCCGTGTGTAGCTTCCGGCCGGTGTCGCCAATCCTCTCGATCAGAGCCGATTCGATGTGCATGTGGATGTCCTCCAGCTCGAATCGCATCTCCATTTTGTCGGCTTCAATCTCGTCCCGGATGTCCAGCAGATTGCGACGGATCATTTGGAACTCCTCGTCGCTTAGGATTCCCACATGACGCAGCATGTCCGCGTGTGCGATGGAGCCTTGGACATCATGACGATACAGGCGGCGGTCAAAGCTGATGCTTTCGCCATAGGCTTCCAAACGCTGATCGGTTTCGGCGGCAAAGACGCCGCTGCGGGATGGACTGGCCACGAATGACTCGGTTTGCGGATGAGAGCGGATCGGGAGATACTGCGGGGCGAACCATGGCACGGACATTCGCCGAATCGGTAGCATCGTTGATTGCCGTTCCAGTGAAAACCGGACCTTCCCCTTTCTCCTAGGAGCGGTGCCCGATGTGCCCGACTCGCCCCCTCAACCATCCTTGGCTACCTCCCGTGAGACACCGTTGCCCGGCGGGGTTCGTTTTTTTCGCTGCGTTCTTCCCTGCGCTCGCGGCCGCGCAGTCGGATTTGCGTGTGCGGAACGCGCCATCACCCGGGCCAATCGCCGACATCATTGCCATCACGGGGACACCCTATGGCGTTGCCTCGATTGAGATACCAGTGGACGATCCGACGACCCGCCGGGAACTGAGGCGCACGGGCGCCGACGACGTGCCTTCTCAACTGCGTGTTGAGAATCCGGAGGGCCGTGTCCTGTTCGCTGTGTCAGAAATCGTGTCGGCACGTCCCAGTCGACCCGCATCCCAACAGCCGCTGCCAGAAATCGGCGGCGGGCGTTTGCTGAATCGGGTCGGCGATTTGATCCGCGAACTGTCCGATGAGGCGAGGCCGCAAAGGATCCGTGGACGTCGAATCCTTTTCCTGTTCCTTGGCCAGGAACCGCTCCGCGTCCGAGTCTCCGATGCCAACGGCGTGATTGCAGATTACGACGTGCCTTTCAATCAAGATCGAAGTGCGTTCCCCTCACTTCAGGGCCGTTGGTGGCAAGTCTACAGCGACGCCATGCAGGCGCGTGTGGAAGCAGCGCAACATCCACCGCGAGTGGAGACCTACTGCACGGCGATGCTGGCAAACCGCCTGAACTTGCCGTTGCCGACCTGGTACGAAGACGCCGCTCGTCTGGAGCCGCCGTCTGAGAGTGAGCTCGATTTCTTGTTGGAAACCCTGCAGTGGCTGGGCGGCGCCGAGCGGATGCGTCAACACATCTTCGCGGTGGAAGCCGCGAGCGATTCGCTCCGATCGCCGTTGCTGGGCGATGAGGCTGCCGACGTGGCGGGACTCCCCTTACCACCGCGCATCGCCTGGCAGCCATCGGACGTGGGTTCCCTTAGGCAGTCGACCTTGCTGGAAGCCAACGCCAAAATAGAACCTTTGGCCAGCCGTGTGCCGGCCAACTGCTTCTACATTCGTTACGGAAGCTTTGAGAACTTTCTGTGGTTTCAAGACCTGAGCCAAGAATATGGCGGCGATCTGACGCAGATGGTCAGCCGTGGCGCGGTCGTGAATGACGGTGCGAAGCGATTGGAACAGCAACTTGCATCGGAGATGACGGTCATGGGGCGGATGCTGGGGCCGACGGTGATCACAGACCAGGCACTGATCGGTCGTGACCTTTCTCTAGGCATGGGATCGTCCATGGGTGTCTTGATGCAGGCGAGCAACGCATTTCTGCTGCGAACTAGCTTTGCAACGCAACGCCAGCAGCTCGCGAGCCAAGACGATGAGGTCACGTTGACCGAAGAGGAGATCCTCGGCGTCCGTGTATCCGTTCTTCGGTCGGCAGACAATCGTATTCGCTCCTTCTTGGCAGAAGACGATGGTTTCTTTTTGATCAGCAACAGCCGTTCGATTGTGCAGGATTTCTTGGCGACGGGAGGGCATGCTGGCAAGCCAGGGGTCGAAAACGCGCTCTCGGAAACCGAGACGTTTCGAGTGGCACGAGCTCTGATGCCGTTGGATCGAGACGACACGATTTTTGTGTACTTGTCACCCGGTATGCTGCAAGGCCTGCTTGCACCCGAGTACCTGATCGAACTTCGCCGTCGCATGCGCAGTGACGCGGATATCCGTTTGGTGCAGCTAGCGGAACGAGCCGCCATCGCGGATGGGATAGAAGCCGCGTCAATCGATGCGTTGGTGAACCAAGGTTATTTGCCCAAGCGATTTGACCTGCGTCCCGACGGGAGCGGTGTGTTCCGAGTGGGTGAACGCATGGTGGATTCGATGCGAGGAGGGGCCGGGTCCTTCGTGCCCATTGCGGACGTGAACGTGGAAACCATCACAGCCGAAGAAGCGCGATGGTATGAACAGATTTCCAGTGACTACGAACAGCGTTTCCCGCGTTTGGATCCCATCATGGTTGGCATCCGCCGGGAAGTGATCGAGGACGGTAACGACTTTGATCCCCGGGAACGCCGTGAACGCGTGCGTGTGGATGCGGAAGTCGCTCCTTGGAATCCAGCCGCCTACGGATGGTGGGCGAAACAATTGGGGCCGCCCACGCAAGTTGCCATGGAGTTTGCACCCGATGACTTGGTGTCGATCGCAGCGCATGTCGAATCCGCAACGCTGGGTCCCGCCACCAACCTCTTTGTCGGCATCAAAGATGCGTCTCCACCGCCACCAGAGCAGATCGATGGGTTTTTTCAGAAGTACTTGGCATTGCGGCAACTGCCTGGGTATCTCGGGGCATGGCCACGCCCCGGCGCGCTGGATCGGCTGCCTTTGGGACTGGGGCAAGGAACGCCGATGGGCAATGGGATGAGCCGGCTGTTGGGTGGCGTGTATCGCTACACGGGCAATGGCTTCAGCGTCCTTTCATTCCAGCCCGAGGTATTGCAAGCCACCCTGCCACATTTGGCGGCAGTCGATGCGGCCGACCCGGCGCAGGTTCGCGTCCGCGTTGGCAATCTCAGCGACAGTCAGCTGGAAGGCTGGGTGAACGACCTCGTGTTGGCGGGTGCCAGGAAATCGAGCGTGAGCGGCGAGGCATTGCTTCAGTCATTGACAAGATTACTGCACGTTGCACCGGAGGAAACCAAGGCGTTGGCACGACGCGTCTACGGCGGACCTGCTCAATGTGCGTTGGGTGGTGAATTTGAATACGACAGCGCCTCATCGGCTTGGCGATCCACCGCATCTTCGTTGGATGCATACCAGGCCCCGTTCCTGCGGTGGTTCCGTGGCGGTTCTGCGCGTGTGACGCAACGAGACGATCGCTTGAGCGTATCGGTCGACATTGTGATCGCGCGGAAATCGGCGAAATAACTCGTGGGCAGGTCAAGTTTGAACTGATACGAATGTGGACTTGGAAATGTGGGATGACGCTGAATCACAGATCAAACGCGAGCTCAGCAGCGGGGAACAGCTGCTTTGGTACGGTCGCCCACAGCTCGGCATTCAGCTTCGTGCGTCCGACGCGCTACTGATACCCGCGAGTCTGTTGTGGGGGGGATTCGCGATCTTCTGGGAAGCGACGGCAGTGATGAGAGGAGCTCCCGTCTTCTTCGTGCTGTGGGGTATCCCCTTTGTCCTTGTGGGACTCCATCTCATCGTTGGCCGGTTTTTCGTTGACGCAAAGCAGCGGTCCAGAACCTACTACGGAGTCACAGATGAAAGAGTCATCATTGTCTCCGGGCTGTTTCGCCGATCGGTGAAATCACTCAGGATCGACACCCTGACTGACGTCGCCCTGGAAGAAAAAGCGGATGGCTCGGGCACAATCACCTTGGGCCCGACGTCACCATGGAACCACTGGTTTGGTGGATCGAATTGGCCCGGGACGCATCCCCTCACCGTATCATCGTTTGAGATGATCGACAACGCACGCGAGGTTGACGGGATCATCCGAGAATCACAGCGCGGGACGCGACCATAGACATGAAGAGATTTTGGAATTTTGTCGCCGCTGTCGCCGTGGTGGCGGCGTTCGCCCTTCTGATTCGCGCTGACGGGCACGCGAGGAAGAACGCGGATTCATCTCCAGCCATTACACCGGTGGTCGGTGCTGGAAACTGGATCGCTGATACGGGGGACGTCATCCAGCTACGGTACGATGGCACGGGGCGATCCCGGCATCATTTTGGTGGAACCGTTCAAGAATGCAATTTTGATTGGTCTTGCGACGGCAACATGCTGACCGTAATGAACTTTCCAAACGTCCTGGGAAGCTTCATGGCGCACGAAACCGGATTGGCACGGGCGACCTTTACGGTCGAGACTGTAACTAGTGAGGAGTTTGTTTTCCGTCACAACGGCGTGATCGTGACGCTCATACCGGGCACGGGGCACGAACAACCAACCAAACCAGCAAACGCAAAGGGCAATCCCGGCGACCGCGATCGTGAGTCGACCACGAAGGTTCGCGACACGTCTGCTGACACATGGGACGGGGGCTCCGTTGCGATGCTTGCCTTGAACGCAATCCAAACAGGTGTGTCATGGAATCCAGTGACGGCTCTGCGAACGCACAACCACAGGTCACCTTAAGATGGCTCTTCGTAGTCGTCACCGCATTCGCAGTCATCTTCGGATGCGTACGCTTCGCTCAGGGTGTGCTTGAAGTTCCGAACGACGCGTACGCGATGTGGGCAGCCGGTGACGTGTTGATCGCATACATGAAAGATCACGATTGTGACTGGCCGTCATCGTGGGAAACGCTTGCGGACCACCATGCTAGCTCTGGTGGCGGTACCACGATGATCGGGCCGTTCGCTGAAATGCGGGCGCGTATTCGAATCGATTTTTCCTTTGATTCGAAAGTGGTGTTGGAATCAATTGAAACGACGGATGTTGCACCGGACTTCCGAGTCGTCACTCTCAAGGATGGCGGAAACACGCACTGGACCGGCATGGAGCCGAACCAACGCGTCTTCGATTTCCTGAAGGCGCACAAAATCGTGACGGCGTTCGAAGATTTAACTTCGCTGCAGGCAGTTGGCCAGAACCACGGCTCAATGAGCCGAACACAATAGCAGACACACCGGACAAGGACGCGACGCCATTCAAACACCCCTGAAAGGCGACGGAACCGGACGATTCCTATGTTCGCGGCTCATGGCTCCAGAACCATGATTTCGACGGACTTGAAGTCGCAGGGGTGACTCTCGGATTGAAGAGAGATGGTGCCGCGGTCCAACAGGTTACCGCCGTGTTTTTCCGCCAGCATGACCGAGTGCGGGTCGCTGGCGTCCAGCTGCGGTTCCGTGTATTCGAGCACCGTGATGCCGTCCACGATGTGGCGGACAAGCTTCGATCCTCGCACTTCGACCTCAACGGTCACCCACTGTTCGCCGTGGTAGGTCTTGGATGATGATTTGGTGCAGTGGGGTTTGAACAGCTTCCCGTTCATCACAACGTGTGTTCCAGGCGTGCAAAGGTTGGCCGTTGTGCGTTCTTTCTTGCCGTCACCGCCCAGCAACTGGACCTCGATCGATTTTGGGAAATCTTGATCGATCGTCATCGTCTCGGGAGCCTCACCGTGCAGCATCAGACCGCTGTTGCGGGTCGCCCACCCGGGACCGTTCTTGCACTGTTCCCCTAGGAACCGATAAACGACGCGAAGGCGATAGTGGCTGAACGCGTCCTTGTAGAACAGATGCCCGAAACGCTCATCAAAACTTGGGTACGCATCGGGATCGTAACGCACCTTCAGCAGGCCGTCTTCAACACGAAACGTATCGCCGTAGTTCTCTCCAGCTGCATAATGCCGGATCTTGGGCGTCCATCCCTCCAGATCTTCGCCGTTAAAGAGAGAAACCCACTCGCCGCCCTCAGCCGTGGGATTCTTCAGCAACGGGAACACGGTGAGCAGGAGGCAAACGGTTGCAAGCGTTTTCATCAAGGGTCCATGCGTGAGTGGGGTCATCGGACGAATAGGAAGCCATCTGCGCCAGAGTATAGACGACACAGATCCCGGTCTCGTAAACCTGGGCTCAATCTCGAGCCTTTTCTGGTTTCGGAGTTCCCATGTATCAGCGACGATACTCCTATGTACGATGCCACAACGAGCGTCGGAAAGACTTCGCTTCCCAGGCCGCTTGGGATTGCACTTTGGTTGTACCTTCGTATCGGTGAGGTTTTCCGCGTGCCCCTCAGCTCTGCCGTCACGCAACGCGATTTTGGACCGCAGTCCACCAGCACGTCTGACGCCCAATGACCCCGTTCGCAAACCTCCTTCAGGTGGCTGTGGTCCTCTCAATCGCCTCCGTGGTTCTCGGAGCGTTCGGACGCTGGCACTTCCTTCCCGATCTGCTCTGCCACTTCCGATTTCAAGCCACGGCCACGCTGATCGTTGCGGGCACCATGCTGTGGTTGTTGAAGCGGACGCGATGGTCAATCGCCAGCTTGTTCTTTGGCGGCATCTTGCTTTTCTCGCTCGCTGACTACATCGTTCCAGCAACGAACTCGGGTCCCGCCGATTATCGACTCCTCACCATGAACGTTTTGACGAGCAATCCAGAAAAGCAACGCGTTACGGACTACATCGTCGCGGAGGACCCAGACTTCATCTTGCTACAGGAAATCAATGAAAGTTGGGTGACGCATCTCGATGAAAGACTCGGTGGAACATGGCCCTATAGCAAAACCATCCCGCGTGACGACAACTTCGGGATCGGCATCTACAGCAAGTTGCCTTGGAGTCAAATTGACGTGGTGCAGTACGCGAATGAGATCACAACGCCGACCATCTCTTCCAGTTTTGATTTGCCCGGCGGAAAGAAGCTTCGAGTTGTTGTGACACACCCCGTTCCGCCCATCGGAGGCGATTATTGGCGGTCTCGTAATGAGCACTTCGTTGCAATTGCGTCAGACGTGGTGTCGGGCATTTCAGAACGGACGATTGTTGCTGGTGACCTGAATTGCACCCCGTGGTCATGGCATTTCAGGGAACTGGTCCGTCGAAGTCGACTGAGAAACTCAGCAAAGGGATTCGGCCCGTCGATATCATGGTCACCGACCTCACTGACTGTGTTTGGCCTGCCGATCGACCATGTGCTGGTGGGTGAAGCGATTACCATTCGAGACCGGGTCGTTGGACCCCATTTGGGCTCGGATCATCGACCCATTATCGTGGATTTTGATTGACCGGCACTCAACGGGCGGTCCATCTGGTATCAGCAGTCAACTCGGCAACGCACTGGCATGATCCATTCAAAGTGGCGACGAAGACTCCGATGGGGCGCAATCATCGCGTCGGCCGTCCTCGGATTCGCGGTAATCGCAGTCTGGCGCGTCTGGTCCGGTAGGCACATCGCCCAATGGCAGATGCTTCAGAACATCATCCAGGCTGAGTGTGAGGGCATGGATCAGCATAGCGTTCAGCCCCTGGGCTGGCAGCTCGCGATTCTCGGACGTGATGATGAGATTCGTCGCATGGATTTTCACCCCCAATTAGAACTTCCACCGCTGGACGTCGACCCCCAAGACCTCAATCTCGATGTCGTGGCGTGGCGGGGGGCTTTGAAAGCGATCGCCAACGAACATCGAGTCGTCATGATCATGGAGGATCACTTTGTTTCGAAACATCGTGAGATGATCGGTGCGACGTTGCCAATGTTGCGAGATGCCGGGTTCACCCATTACGCCGCCGAAGCGATTGGCGAGTCCGCGCAATCACTCCATGCCCGTGGATTCCCAGCCATTCAAACCGGCTACTATGTCTCAGATCCACAATTCGGGAACGTGATCCGAACAGCACTTAAGCTGCGATTCGAGATCTTGGGATACGATTTTCGACCCTTCACGCACGAGGGAAGAGAAGAATACGCTGCGTCCGTTCTTGCCGGGGTTCTGAAGGACAACGCGGCATCAAAGTTGATCGTCCATGCCGGCCACGCACATGTTCTGAAGCACAAAACAGACATCGGGCAACGATGGCTTGCGTCAATCCTGTGGGAAAAGACAGGGATCGAGCCATTTACTATATGGCAATGGTCTTCCATGCATGACGGGCACGAGCACCGGGTTGTTGCCGAGGCCCTTGCGAGCCTCGGCGAATTCGACGAACCCGTCTTGCTCATGCCACCTCCGACGACCGAGAGTGGATTACGCAATGTGCCGCGTGTGGATGCCATTTTGGTCCATCCGCCGGATCAAAGTACCGCCCCAGAGAAGCGAACGCTGTTGTTTCCCGATTCGATGGTGCCTGTTTCAGGACGATGGCAAACCAGACGCTGGCCGGTCGTGGTGGCTGCGTACAAGCGCGGGGAACCCACCAGCGCGATCCCGCTGGATCAAGTCATGCTGCGTGACGGCGAGCAGGATTTTGTCCTTTGGCTTCCCAAATCGACGGGTTACGATATCGTCGTCTTTGACCAGTATGGTGTTCTCAGTTGCACCGCGAAAGAGAATCTCGATTCGGTCGTTGTGCGGGCCAAATGACCGCGCTTCCAACCTTTAGCAATCAACCACGTTGCTTCGTTGAGCGGCGTACGTCACATCGCCGACCATCGATCCAACAGTCCTCTTACCCACACCTCTCTGTGCTTGCGAACTGACATGGAATCGGAGCGTCCGTCAATGGCCGATGCACCCGAGCCCTTTCGGATCTCGAGGGTTTGGGACATCTATGTGCCATTCACGATGGCAACCATCCCGGCGGGGATCTTCTGGTTGCTTGTAAGCAGCGATGCAGCGCTCAGTCGTCATCGATCAGCATGCGGACGGGTGGCGACTCCAAGTCCTCGAATTGTCCCCCACGGATGCACCGGATGCACGCAACCAGGGCAACAGCGCCCATCGCAATGGCAATCGGCAGGGCTACATACAAAACACTCATGGCGACCTCTCAAAAATTCTCAACGGCCCGCAGACACCGCCGGCGACAGATCTTCATGCTGCCACCTGTGACAATTTGGGCGTCTTCATTTGAATTTCTCGGCTGCCATCCGGCTTCGAATCGCGAAACGTGCGACGCGTCAGCACGACCGACAGCACTGTCAACGAACTGATGGGCATGAGAACCGCCGCGATGAGTGGGCTGATCCATCCCAGCATGGCCAGTCCCGCGGCAAACGCATTGTACCCCACCGATAGGCCAAAATTGAGGCCCACGGTACGTACGGTGCGTGCTGAAGCGGCCATCAGCTCATCCAGCTTCAACAGACGGTCGCCAGGCAAATAAACGGGTGCCGCTTGCAGGCTTGCCGAAGCACCGCCTCGGATCGCGATCCCCACATCCGCGGCAGCCAGCGCCGCCGCGTCGTTGACACCGTCACCGACCATCACAACCGGTCGACTTCCGCGTTGCCCGGTCGACGATTGACGAATGACTTCCAACTTCTCTTCGGGTGACACGCCTCCAAGAACGCGATCTGGTTCCAAGCCGAGTGCCTTCCCAATACGAAGCGCTGTTTCGGGATGGTCCCCTGACAGCATTCCCACTTCCCAACCTCGATCAGACAACCGCTGGACCGTTTCCAAAGCACCCGATCGCAACTCATCGCCAACCCCACCGACGGCCACCACCTGTCCATCGCGCACAATCCACAAAGGGCTGAGCCCATGGGAAATGATTTGGTCAGCAATGGCCATTTCGCGATCAGCCGGCGTCGCACCCAACTCGGCTAAAAGCTTGCTGTTCCCGACACCCAACGCGTGCCCGCTGACCATCCCGGTCACACCCATGCCCGGAAAAATCTGTCGCTCGACCACGACGAGTTCGATACGTTGCTGACCACCACACTTGCGCTGGATCGCGGAAGCCACGGGATGGTTCACGCCTGATTCCAAAGCCACCGCCTCGGCGAGGATCGTCGCCTCCGGAACCGTGCTGCATCCGTGCAAACGAACCAAGTCCAAACGCCCCAAGGTCAGCGTCCCAGTCTTATCAAACCAAATCACACCGGGTTTGGCCAAACGTTCCATCACGTCGGCACCTCGGATCAGGATCCCACGTGATGCCGCGCGTCCAACCGCAACGGCCAAGGCAAGCGGCGTCGCGAGCGCAAGTGCGCAGGGACAAGCCACGATCAAAAGAGCGACGGAGTGGTTGATGGCTTCACCGGGTGAATGGGGCCACCAAGCATATGCCGTCAGCACCGCCAAACCAACGACCGTAAACACGAACACACCACCGATGCGATCCGCGCGTTGCACCAGAGGGGCCTTCTCCCCGGCAGCGTCTTCGATCAACTGCGTCAATCGACCCACACGACTCTCTGTACCCACGGCGGTCACCTCCACATCCAAGCTTGAAGTCACGTTGTGGCATCCCGCCAAGACCGCATCGCCGACGGTGATCGCAATCGGCAGGCTCTCACCGGTGACGAGAGAACGATCAATGCGACTTTCACCGACCACAACGCGACCATCTGCCGGGATCGCTTGCCTCGGACCGACGCGTACGATCTCACCGACATCCAAGCGATCAGCCCAAACAGTGGAAGTGGTGCCATTCGCATTCACGCGAGTCGCTTGCCTAGGCGTCAAACGCATCAAAAGCGAGACGGCCTCGGCAGCACGATGCTGTTGTCGAAACTGGACCCACCGTCCAACCAGGAGGAGAAACACCAACATGGTGACGGAATCAAAGTAGTTGTCTTCGCCCCCTCGAACCACGGAAACGACACCCGCGAGGCAACCGGTGGTGATTCCCAACGCGACGGGCAAGTCCATGTGGGGTGTCCGCGTTCGAAGCGATGCGAGCGCGCCGCGCAAGAAGGTGTTGCCGGGAATGCCGACGGATATACACGCAAGGATCACACCGGACCATCGCAAAACGCTCCCATGGTTGGCATCGATCCCCGAGTGTTCTCCGGCATACAGAGCCACCGCAATCCACATCGCATTGGCAGCGCAGAACCCGGCCGTTGCAATGGCGATCAACAAGGCCCGATTCTCCGATGCACGTCGTTGTTCGGCATCGCCCGACACGAGCGGACTGACCCGGTAGCCCAAACGGGACATCTGGGCTGCGATCTGACTCAATGGGATCACTTCGGGGTCGTAGATCAACTCCGCGGTGTGGTCAGACAAACGCACCCTGGCGGATTGCCAACCGGCATGCTGCCGTGCCGCGCGCTCGATCAGCCACGCACATGCCCCGCAGTGCAAACCGGCAACTGCCAAACGAACACGCACCCAACCCTCACCACACGCTTCCGGGGCATGATCACCAAAGGCTTCCGGGTCATCCAGCGACAGCCAACCCTCTGTGTCCAGCGCATCGGAAAGCTGGCTACCCGATCCCGTCCCAACTTGTTCGCCGGTACCCACCAACTGGTCGCGCAGCGCGTAGTAGTCTTCCAAGCCCCACTGTTGAATGAGGGCATAGGCCCCACGGCAGCCGTTGCAACAGAACGGCAACGCGTCCTTCTCAGTGGGTGCGGGCGATGGTAGGCCGCAATGGACACAAGGTACCGAAGTCGAACAGGCCTCGGCTGGATCTGGTTTGCCCAATTGCTTCGAGGAGGTGATCGGTGTTGTCATCCGATTTCAGCGGTCGTCAATGCAACAAGGCAGGGGCTCGTCCAGCAACGCCCCCAATCGTTCCGCCGCGATCGCGTTTCTATCAGCACTTGGATTTCCCACACTCAAATCGCCAGTATCAGATCCGGATGGTTGGCAACAACAGTCGCCTTCACGTGTTTCCTCGGCCGTTGAGTGAAGGACTGCGGAGGCGTTGACGGAAAGTCGGGTTAACGATGACAAGTCGGCTTCCGCGCGCCCGGTGGCGGTATAAAAGCCCGTCATCAACAACAACGCTGCACCGGCGATGGGAAGACCACGTTTCATGCCCGGGGCCAAACCGATAGCGCCCACCATTAACGTCGTCAAAGCCGGCAAGCTCCCAAGCCAGAAGGCAAACATCACACCCACGCTCGATGCGACGGTTCCGGTTCCGCCAGCGACGAGCAAGAAAACATACAACCAACCACATGGCAGCAAAGTGGTGACGGAACCCGCCGCAAACGCACGACCTGCTAACGGCAAGCGATTGATCGTGGGACGCAGCTTTGCGATGGTTTGTGCGATCCGTCCCGTTAACCCGCGTTTGTAGTTTGGTGCGGCAACGCTGGTCGTGACCGACAATTGATGATTTGCGTTTGCCCCGGGCCGCTGCCACCAAACACGTATGACCTTGGCCAGTCGCCAGAGTCCCATGCCGATCATCGCCGCGCCGGCAACACGAGCTGCCACTGATTGTATGCCGACGTAATTGCCGCCCATCGACAGCAAGGCACCGGCCGCGCCTACGAGCACCGCACCCGCGCAGTACGTCAGCAAACGCCCAAGGTGATAAGTCGCGATCGGCAACCAGGGATGCTGTTTTCGACGTCCGTTGACAGAAGCCCCCGTCGCCCACAGAGCGAAGGGCCCGCACATGCCAACGCAATGAAGGCTTCCCATCACGCTGGCGACCAGAACAGCCACGAAGAGCTCGACAAACGAAACGCTCACGTGAATGCCCCCCGGCGATCAAACCGATTCGACGCGATATGGGACTGTCTCATCGTTCAGCCTCGCGTCACGTCAGATGCCTGGACCGTGCACGCGCGCTCGGCAAAATAAACCTGGGGCGTTCCGTCCTGCGTGCGGCGACTCCCCGTGATCTCCACTTGCCACAATCCCGAACGTGGCATCACGAGCTCACTCGCATATACGCCGTCCGCAACCGCCACTAACCCAGCACGTCGTATGTTACCGCCGCGGGCGTGGTGATAATAGCGGACGGAAACGTCCAAGCCCTCCACCGGCTCGCCGAGGGCATCGACCATCGCGACTTGAAAGCGTCGCTGATGACGTAGGTCTTTGCGCGACGAAACCGATAGTTCCATTTGCCATCCCAGAGCGTCGCTGGACGCACGACGTTCCAGCTCATCATCCCAGGCCAGTGCCTTCGAATGATAGTCCGGAACCACCGCGACCGACGGATCACCCACAGCAATGATCACACTTCCGATGCCAATGACGATTTGCAGCGCCAACAGGCCGACCACAATGCCGCCCCAGACCCAGGCGGCACGCGGGTTTTCCGTTCGTAGCTGTTCGTCGTTTTTCATATCACAACCGTCCGCGTAAGCTCTCTTAATAGCAACGAACGTCATCACCTTTAACGTCGGGGTCCTAACACGCGATACTCCAGCTCCCGCACATTCCCAGCCGTATCCTCAATATTGACGATCACTTCTGCACTGCCGGTGGAAGCCGTCAAGTGGTGAGGGAAACGCAAGGCAATGGGGACGATCGCCGTCTTTCCGGACTCCAGAGTCAGTCCAGTTTTGTCGAGAATCTCCAAGGTGACTTCGCGTGGCTCCCGAATGTTGACATCGTAGCTCTGTTGCTCATCCGACCGATTTACCAATCGCAAGCGAAGCGAGTTCTGCAGCACGCCAGGCGCCAAACGCGTGTACGGGTTGCCTGCTGCACGGAGTGCTCGGGCATCAAACGCATACTTTGTGCTGAGCACAACCAAGAACACACCGAGAACGACTGCTAGCACGATCGGGTAGAGAATCGTACGTGCTCGCAACAGGCCCCCCGGTTTGCCTTCCAGCTGGTCTTGCGACGTGAAGGTGATCAAGTTGGGTTCACGACCGATCTTGGCCATGACTTCATTGCACGCGTCGATGCACTGCGTGCAATTGATGCATTCCATCTGCAGGCCGTCTCGGATGTCGATGCCGGTCGGGCACACGGCAACGCAACGCTTGCAGTCGACACAGTCGCCTTTGGCTGCACGATCCGCGTTCTTGGATTTCTTCCCGCGTGGTTCCCCACGCTTTTGGTCATAACCGACGATCAGGCTTCGTCGATCCAGCATCACGGACTGGAATCGGCCGTATGGGCATGCGATCAAGCAAAGCTGTTCGCGAAAGAACAAAAAGTCAAACAGCATCGCGACTGTGGTTCCGGCCATCACCAAGAATGCCATCGGGTGCTGCGTCGGTGACGATTGAATCCACTGGCTCAATCGCTCCGTACCGACGAAGTAGGCCAAGAACGTGTGCGCTAGGAGCATGGAAAGGACCAGATAGATCCCAATCCGCAACACCTTCATCCATGGCGGCGGGTCCCGCTTCGCTTTGCCGCCGCGTCCCACGGTTCCTTCAAACCACCGGTCAATGGGACGGAAGAGAAACTCCATGTAAACCGTTTGCGGACACGCCCAGCCACACCAAAGGCGACCTCCGACCGCGGTGATCGCTGCAATGCTGACAAACACACCGATCATGCCCAGGGCCAGTAAGGGAGTGTCGGTTGGCAGGAAGGTGTGCCCCAAGATCGTGAACTCACGCGCGGTGATGTCCAGCATGACCAGCGGTTTTCCGTTCAATCGCAGGTGCGGGATGGCGACGAACACCGCGATCAACACGTAGGCAACGAAGCGACGCTTTCTCCAGAGCGAACCCGTCGACAGGGACGGACGCAACCAGCGCCGCGACCCATCTGCCTCCAAGGTGCTCAGCACATGTTCCTCGGGACGCAGCATGGCCGGTTTTGTCGCGGCCGCATGGTTTCCACACTTGCCACCACAGTCGCTTCCACAGCCAGGAACAGCGGCCGATGCTGTCGGCAGTGTGACTCTGGCAGGGGACGTCGAATCGGTGGGTGTGGTGTTCATCACTCGGACTCGGATTCCTCCGCAGGAACGTATTCAGGCCACGGAGGAATCTCGCGCCCCTCGGGCCCGCGAGGCGATCCGCCCGGATCCGACCCTCGGATGCTGGCCACGTAGGCGGACACCAACACTTGCTCGTTCTTTTCCAATCGATTTTGCCAAGCCGGCATGGCCCCGGCGGCCGCTCCTTTTTCAATCACGGTGTAGATGTCCGCAATGGTTTTCACGTTCTTGTAGTGATCATCCGTCAAATTGGGTCCAACCAATCCACCTCCGTTGGCGCCGTGACAGGACACGCAGTTGGTCTTGAAGACGGTCGCCCCGATTCGCAGCCATTTGGGATCGTTGGCGTACTTCACCAATGTGGTCTCATCACCAGCGAGTTCGCCAATCTCCGCAAACTGGAGCCGCGCGTTGGCTGCCGCGGCCGACGCGTAACGGTCGTCCAGCGTGCGGCCTTCTGCGGTCCCGTGGTAGTAGAGCGCGTAGGGAAACGAGAAGAGAATCGTCACCACGAAGAGCCACTTCCACCATCCGGGCAAGGGGTTGTCGTATTCTTCAATGCCGTCGTAGGAATGATTGAGAACGACGTCGGTGTTCATTCCGACGGAGAGTTCCGCATGAGGATCGGAATCCACGTTCTCGCCCTTGGAATCATTGTTCATCTCGAGGATCCTCCACGTTGTCACTCAAGGGGATGGAGGCATAACGCTCGCTGGTTGACGGCTTCAAACGAATCACCGCGTAAGTCATCAGCCCAAACGCCACACAGAAGAGCAACAGCGCTGCTTCCGCGCAGTCGCTGTAATCAATCGCTCGAATCACATCTCGCAGCATGGTTGCCTACCAACTCAAAGGTTTCATGAAGTTTCGTCTGTTGAAACGGTGATGCGAGAGCTGCCAGCCACTGATTGCACGCGGATTCAATTTGCCAGTGCCACGTCATTCGATTGAACCGTCTCGGGTTCTCCGTTGGCAACGGACTCCTCGGCTGCCGTTTCGTTGTCCTCACCTGCCGTTTCGGCCGCCGGCGCCGGCTGGAAAATATCAACGCCCAATCGTTGCAAGTACGCGATCAAGGCAACCGCCTGGCTGTCCATCACCATCAACGGGTCTTTGCTAACACGTTGCATCATGATCGGACCACCCTGGGAGACGATATCGGCGGCGATGGTCTCGGCCTGCTGACGCGCATGATCGGGAGCTTCATCGAGCGCCATGTCGTAGTCCGCACCCAGCTTGCTTGCCGCCCACATGCGATCGCTGGTTTTTTTGAAATCGATCTCCGTCGTGAGCAAATGCTCATAGGCCGGCATGACGCTGCCTGGCGACACCTGCTCGGGTTCTTCCAAATGCAGCCAGTGCCAAAGATTGCTTTGCTTCCCACCCTCGCGTTGCAGGTCGGGACCGATGCGTCGACTGCCCCATTGGAACGGATGGTCATAGACAAACTCGCCCGGCTTGCTGTAGTCGCCATACCGCTTGGTCTCCGCGATCATGGGACGGACCATCTGGCTGTGGCAGTTGTAGCATCCCTCCGCCACATAGATATCACGTCCAGCCAACTCCAATGGCGTGTAAGGTTGCACGCTGGCGATCGTCGGGACGTTGCTCCGGATCAGAAATGTCGGCACGATCTCAAAAAGGCTGGCGGCGACAACGGCGATCACCACCAGGACCGTGAACTTGACCGGTAAACGCTCCCAACGGCGGTGCCAGTCCATTTTTGACCAGACATCCAGCTTCTTACCCGCATCAAGGACGGGGGCTTCGCTCAAGCGACTCGGTGCGGGTCGGTGATCCCGTTCTTCCGCCTGCGCTCGAAGCGGCAAAGCCGAGTGAACGGGTACTTCGTACTGCGCCGGTCGCATGCGCCACGTCATGACGTAATTGACGAGCATCAAAACAACGCCGCTGACAAACATGGCGCCGCCGATGACACGGACCCACCACAACCAGACGATCGACTGAACGGTTTCCACAAAATCGGGATAAGCCAACTGCCCTGTTTCCGCGTCGATCGCGCGCCACATCAAACCTTGGGTGATACCGGCCGCATAGATCGGCAGGATGTAAGCCAGGATCCCCAATGTGCCCAGCCAAAAGTGCCATGTCGCGGCTTTCTTGCTCCACAGTTGGTTGTTCGGCGTTTGGAAAAGACGAGGTGCCAACCAATACAGCATGCCGAAAGACATCATCCCGTTCCAACCGAGTGCACCCGAGTGCACGTGGGCGATCGTCCAATCCGTGTAGTGCGACAGACCGTTGACCGCCTTCACCGACAACAAGGGCCCCTCGAACGTTGCCATGCCATAGAAGGTCACCCCGACGACAAAAAACTTCAGCACGGGATCTTCGCTGACCTTGTGCCAAGCCCCGCGCAGTGTCAACAAACCATTGATCATCCCGCCCCATGAGGGCATCCACAGCATCACACTGAACAGCATGCCCAGCGTGCTGGCCCATTCCGGCAACGCGGTGTAATGCAGGTGGTGGGGGCCCGCCCAAATGTAGATGAAAACCAGCGACCAAAAGTGAAGGATGGAAAGCTTGTAGCTGAACACGGGACGTCCCGCCGCCTTCGGCAGGAAGTAGTACATCAGGCCCAAGAACGGTGTTGTCAAAAAGAACGCCACCGCGTTATGCCCATACCACCACTGCATGAACGCGTCCTGCACACCCGCGTAGACGCTGTAGCTTTTCCAGGCGCCGATCGGCACCACTAGGCTGTTGAAGACATGCAGCACGGTCACGGTCACGATCGTCGCGATGTAGAACCAAAGGGCCACGTACATGTGACGTTCGCGACGATGGATCAACGTCATGAAGAAGTTCACGCCGAAGAACCCGAGCCAGACCACGGCGATCGCCAGGTCGATCGGCCATTCCAGTTCCGCGTACTCCTTGCCCTGCGTGATTCCAAGAGGAAGTGTGACGGCGGCCGCGACGATGATCGCTTGCCATCCCCAGAAGTGCAGCCATGAGAGGGCGTCGGACCACATCCGTGCTTTGCACAGACGCTGCGTGCTGTAGTACACCGCTGCAAAGATGGCGTTGCCCGCGAAGGCAAAGATCGCGGCGTTGGTGTGCAGCGGACGCAAACGTGCAAAGGACAGATACTGGTAGACATCCGGACTGAGCGACCAAAACAGCTTCGGCAGGACCAACAAGAGCGCCACCAGCAGTCCAGCAGCCGTGCCCACAAGAGCCCAGATCAAAGTGGCTGTCGCGAAGTACCTCACGACCTTGTCGTCATAGCTGAATTGATCCAGCCCTGTCTGATCGACGTTCGCAGCGGGCTTACCCGCCGGGTTCACCGTGGAAGGCGTGGCTGGAGCGATCTCAGTCGCCATTGTGTCAAATTCCCTCTAAAACTTTTGGATACACGCAGACGTTCATCGGTAAACGAGCACCTCAATTAAGGTGCCAAAACGGAGTTTCCTGCCGGATTCGCCAGGCCGAATATCCTTGCTTAGACCGTAAAGCGTTGATTGGAAACCACTTAAAAAATATCCAAGCCGGCTGTTGTTGCGTCAAGCGACAACGAGAACAACCGGTAGCGAGCGGTCAAGTGTACCGTGCTCCTGTGCGGTCGCGACACAGGACTTGCCGCCGATACCGAGCGAGCCCGCACGCCCTAAGGTTCCACTCTTCAATGACCCGGGAAATACGTCCTGTTCAGACGCGAGATCCCCTTGAGCTTGTTCGTCTTCGCAAGGATGCCCTGCAACGGATTCAACGGGACGTTACTGTGTCACAATCGCGTCTCGCCATAGGACACGCCCTAACTGAGTCGAATTGCCACACTGCGCGCTCCGCACAATCGAAGGCCAACGGCACGCGATACGCCCGTGATGGAGAAGAGTCAATTGTCATGAAGACCTTTCACTCGCATCACGAGGGGGCCATCTCGATGCCCCAGCCCGAAGACCTGCTCGCCCGGTACCGAGAACTTTGCCAGTACGTCGGCTTGGCCCCGACAGACCTTGCTTCAGCCGTGCTTGCCCGCGATGCGATCGAGGCCATCCTGCCGGAATTGGTCGATGACTTTTATGTCCAGATCCTGAAACAGCCGGAAACACGGGCCGTGTTGGAAAGTGAAGCCCAACTCACCCGGCTGAAGAAATCGCTCGCCGGTTGGGTGCTCGAACTCTTTGGTGGGACCTACGACGAGTCCTTTGTCGAGCGGCGCTGGCGGGTGGGCCTGCGTCACGTGCAGGTGGGGCTGCATCCCATTTGGGTGGCCGCCGCCATGACCCGCCTTCGACAGCGGATCACGTCGGCCATCCGCGATTCGGTTCCCGTCAGCGAGACAGGCGAGTCGGATTCGGCCGCCAGCCGTCCTCCCCTCGCCGACATTGTTGGGCGCATGATTGATCTGGACCTTGCGATGATCCAAGACGCTTACCATGCCGAATCCGTTGCGGTGCGTTTGGAAGAAGAACGCGACTTTGCCCAAGGCGTCATCGAGACGGCCGAGGTGGCGGTCATGACGATCACGGAAGAAGGCGAGATTCGAAGCGTCAATTCTTACCTCTCCCAGGCATGGAACCTTGAATCGGAAACCGATCACAACGTTTTCGATCACATTGTCGCCTCAAACCACAATGCGTTTCGCGACTTCCTTGCTGACGTGAGTTCCGGCCGCGATGCCGTCCCTGTTGAAACCGACTCAGTCACCGCGACCGATTCCCCCTTCCGCTTTCGGTGGCACGCTCGCCTCGTCCCCCACGACGCGCCCTCTCGCTCAACGCCTCCCGGACAAGATGAACGGACCGCGATCCTTTGTGTTGGGCAAGACATCACGGACCTGAGCAACGCGCAAGCACTCTTAGTGCGAAGCGAACGTCTCGCAGCCATAGGTCAAACCATGGCCGGGTTGGCGCACGAAAGCCGCAACGCGTTTCAACGCTCTCAAGCTTCATTGGAAACACTAGCGTTGGAACTGGAAGAGAATCCGGACGCCGTACAACTCATCGAACGCATCCAACGAGCACACGACCACCTCCTGCACCTCTATGAAGAAGTGTTGCAGTTTGCGAGACCGGTACGCCTGGAGCTGGCTTCCACTTGCCTAAGAGCCGTGTTGCAACAAACGTGGCAGCATGTTCTCCAGTCCGGACAACACCAGAAAGTTCATTTGAATGAAATCGCCGTCGCTGACACGACCACGCTTCAGGCCGATGCGTTTGCCATTGAACAGGTGCTGAGGAACCTGCTCGAAAATGCGGCGCAGGCGAGTCAGGAGAATGGTTCCATTGAAGTCGCCTACTCCTCCGCGTGGCAGAATGGTCAGCCGGCGATTGCGGTCCAGGTACGCGACTTCGGCTCGGGGCTCCCAGGCCAATACACTGACCGTTTGTTTGACCCGTTCTTTACCACGCGAACACGCGGCACCGGCCTGGGATTGCCCATCGCGAGGCGCCTCGTCGAATCGCATGGCGGGTCATTGAAACTGGCCAATGCCAAAGACGGTTCAGGTGCGATCGCCACCATGATCTTGCCGCGGGTTGCCGTGCCGGACCCGGAGATCGAAGTGGCCCAAGATGACCCGAGGCGAACCTGACATCACCGCGACAAGTTCGCTACTGGTTTCCGTCCTGATCGGCTTGCTTCTCCGATTCAATCTGCAGTTCAACAAAGCTGCCACCGGGTTCGACGACCGCTTCCAAACCCGAACGGTCGAAATCGCGATAGCGTTGGGGAACGGGGGACTCTGGAATCAAGCCCGGTCTCTCCGCACCAGTCCCGATCGCGACATCCGCGATCACAGCGACACGATGACGCCCGGCAATCGCGCCGTCGCTGGTGGTCATGGTTCCTAGCACAAAGGTCCCATCCGGTTGGATTTCTCCCGTCGCGGTCAGCGGCGGATCCGAATCCAGTGACATGAATTCGACGGAACCGTTGGTCAAGATCGTTCCATCTTCAAAACGGACCATGCCCTCGACCGGATGCGTCTTGAGTCCCGAACGAGAGCATCCTGTGATGAGGCATCCCACCACGGCGAACCCGACGAAGATCGCGGCAACGTTTCTCAAATCACTCATGGGTCTCATTGCGTGCCTGCGTGTACCAATCGGGCGTGCCAAACCAATCGTGCATTTCTTTCTCAAAGGGCTCCACGACCGATGGAGGCTCCGGAAACACACCCTGATCCTGCGTCTCGGTCATCCATACCGTCAAAGCCGTCCGCATCTGTATCAAGGCCTCGCGGTGCTCCCGGACTTCTGAGTCCGCCAAGTTGTGAATCTCGTGCGGATCCGCTTCCGTGTCAAACAACTGTTCGGGAGCCACCGTTGGGGACATCAAGTCAGCGGGAGGCCCCGTTAGTTTTCCCTCCGCCATCAATTGGCGCATCAACGGTTTGATCGGGAAGCACTTTTCCTTGTATCGGTTCAGCGACGTGAAGTGGCGATCGGGATGGTAATTGCGAATGTAATGATAACGCTTCCCCCGAACACTTCGAACGTGATTGACGGTCTCGTCGATGCGATCGCGTGCCGAGAATGCGAACTGTCTCTCGGGACTGAGCCGGTCTCCTAGAAAGACGCGACCATCCATGCCGGCGGGTCGCTTGATCCCCGCGAAACCCAGGGTCGTCGGCGTGATGTCAATCAAGCTGATCACTTCATCCCGAACGACCCCCGCTTCGTAATTCGCAGGCCGCTTCAGCCCAGCCGGGATGTGAACAATCAGCGGAACATGCAATCCGGTGTCGTAGCACCAATGGATCCCGCGGGGTTCGATGCGCCCGTTGTCGCCAAAGAAAATCACGATGGTGTTTTCCGCTAATCCATCTTGTTCGAGCCGCTGCAACACCTTCCCGATCGTCTGATCCATCCCAGAGATCGAGTTCAGATAGCGAGCCCACTCCTGTCGTACCAAGGGATGGTCCGGGTAGTACGGCGGCGGCGTCACGTTCTCGGGCGTGGCGATTTTCGGATGACGATGCTCGCCCTTCCATTCCACCCGCGGCTGGCGCCAAGTCTGGCGATCGTAGATGTCGTATTCGGCTTCCAGGGTATTGATCTGCGCAAAGAAGGGCTGCTTCGACTTCAGTTGATCCCAATCATCGCCGTCGTAGAGTGTGCCCTCATTGACGAAGTTCAGATCCAATTTTCCGGAGCCAACCTCTTCCCCGCTCATCGTTTTGATGTTGGCGGTGAAATAGCCTGCCTCTTTCAAACGATGTGTGATCGGCCGCACACCCTCGGGCAATCGGTACCCATCCTCCCGGTGGGACCGCATGTTGTGAGTGTCCGAAGTGGTCTGATACATCCCGACGAAGAAAGCACTGCGACTGGGTGCACAGACCGGTGCCGTGGAAAACGCATGTGTGTAACGAATCCCTTGTTTCGCCAGTCCATCGAGTGACGGCGTGGCCACGTTGGTCGCTCCGTAGCAGCCCAGATCCAATTTCAGGTTCTCCCCCACAATCCAAAGGATGTTGGGGCGTGCGGGAGGCCCCTCATCATCCGCCGCGACACCGAGATTGGGCATCACGAGAAAACAAACGAACCACGAAACGACACGTTTCCGAACATTCATAGACGTCACTCTCAAGGGGATCCCACTCGGCAGCTCTGCGGGCGCCATCGTAACCAGGCTTCATCCGCGTGTGGGGTTTTCATCGTTGGACAATCGGGCCAAACGGAACCCGACGGCCCCGACCAAGACCGTCATAATGGGGCTCAGGAGGTTGAAGAAACAGAACGGCGCGTAGAGCACGGTGGCGACCCCCAGAACCCCCGCCTGTGCCGCACCGCATGTATTCCACGGGACCAAGACGGAGGTCACCGTGCCGCTGTCCTCCAACGTTCGGCTCAGGTTTTCTGGGGCGAGTCCGCGGTCGGCAAACGCTCGCTTGAACATCTGGCCCGGTACAACAATCGCCAGATACTGATCGGACGCGGTCACATTGGTGAAGAGACAGCTTCCGGTGGTGGTTGCGACCAGACCTCCTTCCGATCGCGTTGCTTGCAACAGTGGCTCGGAGATGCGTTCCAGGAAACCACAGGCGTGCATGAAGCCTCCAAAACACATCGCGGACAAAATCAACCAGACTGTGTTGAGCATCCCGACCATGCCTTTCCCACGTAGCAACTGAGCCACAGACAGCTTGCTTTGCAGTCGAATCTGTTCCGCGCTGAGCGGAGTGCTGGCTTCATCGTCCGGGCGTGCCATGGCGTCCCATTGCTGCTGCCAGCTTGCCTCTTGATCGCCGTTGACGAGGCGCGTTTCAAAGGCCATCGATTGAATCAAGGCCATGTATGCCTGCTTGGCATACAACCACGAACTCCCATCGCGCTGTTCATCATTCGCGACATCCACAGGTTCTGGCTCAGCACCGGAAATGCGACCGACCACCGTTGGCTGAGCAACAATTGCGAGGAGGCCTGCCAGGACTGCGCCCATGAACAACGCCGCAATCGCATCAAACCGTGCCACGACAAGGCCCAAGACCGCGACGGGGACCACCAGCAACCAGGGTGAAAGCGTGTCGAAGTGGCTCGCCACCTCGACCTTCAAGGCGGCCACATTCGCCGTCGTCGTCGGTTCGGCCCGCAAGCCGATTACCAGGTACAGCAGCAAGGCAATCAGGAAACTGGGAACGGTTGTCCACAACAGATAGCGAATGTGCCGCACCAGATCGATGCCAGCCATCGCGGACGCAAGATTCGTCGTGTCGGAAAGGGGTGAGACTTTGTCGCCAAAGTAGGCCCCGGAGATGATCGCTCCCGCCGCCATCGGTTGCGAGATTCCGAGCGAGGTTCCAATGCCCAAAAGCGCGATTCCAACCGTGGCCACGGTGGACCAAGAGCTCCCACTGGCAAGCGAGACGACCGCACAAATGATCGTCGCAGCCACCAGAAAGATACGTGGGTTCAAGATGTCGAGACCGTAGTAAATCATGGCGGGGACAATGCCGCTCATCATCCATGTTCCGGCCAGGGCGCCGATCAGCAACAGAATCAAGATGGCTTTGAGAGCGGAACGGATCGCGTCTTCAGCGCCGGCGACCATCGTCGCCATCGGGATGCCACGCCAGGCACCCAACCCGCCCGCCATGGCCGCAGCAAATAGCAACGCGATCTGGTTGGGACCGAAGGAGGAGTCCGCGCCAAACAAGGCCACGTTGATCCCCAGCAAAACGATCAAGACCACCACTGGCGTGACCGCTACTAGCAGGCCAGGATGCTTCAGCGGAGCGCGGTCGCGTTGATCTTCGTGTGGTTGGGTTTCAGCACTCATCGACGTGGGCTTCTTACCTGGCTTGCATCTTGAGGTTCGCTTTTGGCACGAATGAAGCGAAAACGGATGGCTGAACCGGGCATCGAGAACACGGCGACAGCCGTGGCGTTCTCCGATCCCTGATCACTCGCACTCTTTCGTCCAGCCACCATCATGGATGCGATTGTACGACGCCCGCTAACGCGAGCGATTGGACAGCAACGGAGCGACCCGTCGCAGATCGTCCTCGGCAAGCTGTTGGATGTCGGCGACGACTTCCGGGAAATCGTAGGCGAGGTCGTGTTTCTCGCTGATGTCGACGTCGAGCCGATAAAGCCGCCAGTCGGGTTCATCGCTTTTGGCTTTCTTTGGTTTTCGATAACGAACCAATTTCCAGTCGCCACGTCGAATGCCAATGTCGGTGTCGCCTTCTTGGCTCGCCCAGAACAAGTGCGAGTGTTGTGCCTGATCCTCGGGTCGATCCAGCAGAGTCGGTAGGTAGGAGAGACCGTCGATTTCCTTGGGTGCATCCGCACCCGCAATCTCGCACGCCGTTGGCAGGAAGTCGCAGAATGCCGATGGGTGGTCCGACGTGCGTCCCTGTTCGATGGTGCCTGGCCACCAAGCGATCATTGGCACTCGGATCCCACCTTCATGCATGGAGCGTTTGGTTCCCGTCAGTGGCCCGTTGCTGTCGAAGAAGTCAGCGTCGTGCCCCCCTTCTTTGTGCGGGCCGTTGTCGGACGTGAAAATCAGCAGGGTGTTATCGTCAAGCTCAAGCTGTCGCAGCAAGTCAACCATGCGTCCGACATCGCCATCCATCCGCGTGATCATGGCTGCGAATCCTTTCTCCGGATTCGGCCAATCTTGGTTTGCATAAATGCCGTAGTCGGGAACTTCCATGCCATCCCCCGTGACCCGACCGCCCTCGTTGTTGGCGTGGGGGATCGTCCAATGGACGTGGAGCAAGAAAGGGCGATCCCGGTGCCTTCGGATAAAGTCCAAAGCTTCGTCGGTCATCACATCGTGGGAATACGTGACGCGCTCCTTGGAAACGCGCCCGCGTGCCTGAGGATCCTCGAGCAGCACGTTCCCCTTCAGTGGCACCTTTTCAAAATTCTTCCACAGGTGGGTCGGGTAAAAGTTGTGAGCGTTGGATTGGTTCATGTAGCCCATCCAAAAATCAAACCCGTTGTGGCAAGGGTGGCCGGGGTTGTCGATCTCCGCTTCGTCCTCAACGTGTCCAAGAGCCCATTTGCCAACGCCGCCCGTTGCGTAGCCCGCCTCTTGCAAGCACTTGGCGACCGTTGTCTCGTTCCCTGTCAAGGATCGTGAGCGATTGCCAATCAGGCCCGTCGAGGCCACGTGTTTGCCGGTCCAAAGCACAAGCCGTGAGGGACGGCAAACCGTATGCCCCGCATAGTGATCTGTCATTCGCAGGCCTTCGCGGGCGAGCGCGTCCAGTCGCGGCGTCTGGATGCGTTCCTGCCCGAAGCATCGAAGATCCCCGTAGCCCAGGTCATCGACCATGATGTAGATGATGTTTGGTGGCTGTGAGTCGCGATCGGCGCCCGCGGAGAAACCAGAAGTCCAAAGGCAGGCAAGGAACGCGGTCACACAATGAAGGGTCTTGGGCATGGCGAATCCAGGAAGCGAGGAGAAGTCAGGAGTCGTCTTCACAAATGGTAGATATCGTGGCATAGGCTTCCAGCCTGTGATTTGCCGCGTCTGTGCCCGATGGCAGGCAGGATGCCTACCCCACTTTCTAAAGTTGACGGATCGCTAGTCGAGGGAAACCGTGATGGCATCACCGCCGACTCTGGCGTTCGTCACCACCGTTTTATTGGGCGTGTTCTTGCCTGCCTTCACATGAAAGGTGCCTTGCTTAGGGGCGTGAGGTGTGAAGGTTCGACCGACGGTTCGCAGTGTGTAGAGGATTTCATTGCTGGTCGCGTCGACAAGTTGAACGACGGGATCGTCGACATCAAATGTCAAGGTCCCCAGTTCGCCCCACGACGGCGGATCATAGTTGTCTGTTTGTGAGATCGTCCGCGGCCAGCCCGGATACTGCTGAGATTCGGGATCGGTGATGTCAACGTTTCGCGGCCAACATTCCATGGTGATGGCCCGCGATTGGGTGTTGAGACGAACGATCCCAAATCCCGCCGAACGCGTGTTCAGAATATTGCCAGCTGGCTGTTTCTCTGGATTGGCCGCGGCAAAATTGGTGACCTTGTTGGCAAACCCATCCAGTAGATCTCCGGTGTAGTCAGGCGCTTTGGCTTCACGGTTCTTCCCGGGTGTCAAAGGTTCCCACCATCGCAGGTACAGGTTGGCGATCGAGGGGACGCAGAACGACCAAATGGCGTCGCGGTGTTCGTCGATGCCGTGCTGGAAGATCGTTGCCAAGTGTTGGTCCCCGGCATAGTGAAACGCAAAGCCTTTTCGCAGGGCAGCGATGGCACGGTTCCGTCCCGATTGCGGCCAACCGTTGGAATCCATGTCGGCATGCAAACGCCCGTTGGCGCTGCCGTGGATGTGAGCCCCGCCGCAGAAGATCGTCTGCGAAACCGCGATTTTCATTTTCGCCTTGGACCAGTCTTGTGCCCAAGCATCGATGAACTTCAATTGC
Source organism: Planctomycetota bacterium (assembly GCA_039189905.1). Taxonomy (GTDB): domain Bacteria; phylum Planctomycetota; class Planctomycetia; order Pirellulales; family Pirellulaceae; genus Rhodopirellula. Next base: position 3,034 of record JBCCYK010000049.1, on the reverse strand, counting down.
CGCTCGCCGAGTAGCTTGGCACCCGCCACGTCCACCGACGCGGGGTCGTAGTCTGGGTTGCGGATGTGGTCGGGGCGCGGACCTTGCTTTGGGACACGGCCCGCCGGGCCGGTTTTGAATTTGCGGTCTTCCAGAATCGCGATGTCAACGTTGCCCCAATTCAAGTTGGTGAACCACACCCCAATGCCCTGACCGATCTGATGAGGATCCGCCGGGTCTGGCATGTGACTCGTCTGAGCCCTTTCGACTTCCTTCACGTACGGTGCGGGCCGGGCGTAGCCGCCATCAGCCGCACCCTTGAGCGTGGAGATCTTACCGCTCTCACCCCAAATGTTCGGTTGGCCCACATCGTGATCATCGGGCAGGCAGAGTGTTGGTCGGTCCTTGATGATCGCACCAAAATCCCGGCCGAACTTGAGCCACGCTGCGTAGTGGCGGTTGTGATCGTAAACCTGGTCGCCGGAGAAGAAGAGGATATCGGCATCCACTCTGTTGACGTTGTCCAGGATGTCTTGGCGAGAGATGTCGCCTCCATGGACCGGCTGGATCGAATTACCAGTGAAACCAGCGATCACAATCTCATCCCGATCGACCGGGTTCTTGCGGAGGGTGCCCTCGTAGGTGGCCTCCGTTCCGTGAGCAACCCGGTATCGAACGGTTCGTGTGTCGTCCCAGTTCTCGACCCGAAAGGGTGCCGTCCACCCTTGTTCGATGACCTGAGTCGTCGCGATGGTCACCCATTGTCCGCCATCATCGATCTGAAGCCTCGCTTCGCGGTCATCGTCGTCTCCCAACGGGTACAGCTGTGCTGTGAGTTTCAACGTTCCATCGTCGATCGTGTACAGGGCGAAACAGATGATGTCTTTTTTCGCGACGTCGGGGATCGTCAAAACGGCACGACGGTTTTGGTTGCGTTGAGCGTTCTGGGCGTTGGCCTTGGTTACGACCGGGCAGATCGCAAGGAAACCGATAAGTCCGGCAACGAAATAACGCATGTTGATTCCTCAGGTTGAATGACCCCGAGGAGTTTAACTGATCGTTTGGCCGGGTGTGCTGCCTCTCATGAAATTGGCGTCGTCCGACGGAACCGATTGGGTCACAGCAACATTTGGACCTGCAGGTTGTATTCAAAATCAAATCCGCGGTCCGGAGCCTCCCTCAGGGGAGCCGCGACGCCATTGGTGATTGTGAAGCGACCGATGTCAAACGAGAGGCCGGCCGCCGCGTTGAGCAAGTGGGTATGGGGTTCCGCGTTGCCGACGTTGGTATCCTGGATCAGGAAAGGCAGAAGGGGTGTTAGAGAGGGGTCGGCTACGGTGACGAAGTTTGTGATTGGAACGAGTGACTGATTGGCACGCTGCAGCGTCGCGGTGTAATGCAGCTCAAACAGCGCTCGAGCGCTTCGAATGCGCCGCCCGTCTCGTGGCCTCAAGAATTCATAGCCCACGCCCAAATTCAATCGCATGAGCGTTTGTGCGAAGACATCGCTGTCGACCGGTTCCGCTGGTGCCGCGGCATTGGCTGGGGCACCGGACAAGAACGTGTTGTCTCCCAAGAACACCGGTGGCGCCGTGTTGGAGAAGAAAAGACTTGTTCCCGCGGCAGTTGTTGTCAGGGTTGATGGGTTCGCTGCCACCTCCACTTGCAGGAAGCCTTGGTGAAACCAACGAGACTGATCGGGCGACCATAACCAGGACAGGAACGGCGAAAGATAAACGGTCTCATTTTCATACTGAAAGTCAAACGTGGCGATGGTTTGCGCTGCTAACAGCGGTACGAGGTTGTTGGGCGTGACCACGTTGGTCGCCAATTGGTAACGGACATCGCGAGCTGTTGGCAGAGTTACGCCTAACCCACCGGACCACACCAAGTTCGACGTGTTCAATAGCAGCCCCTTCGTGATGACCGACAGATTTCCGAGGCCAATTTCGTAATCGTCCGCTGTCACGAGATCAACGAAGCCCGATCCGGAAGGATCAACAATGCCGATGCCATCGGAAGTCAGACGCCGCTCAACTGGGATCCGTGTTTCGACACTCATTAACCCGCCGAAGAACGTCTTCTCGAATCCGAGAACAAGCCGGTCAGTGTTGAAGCTTTCGCTAACCTGAAAGACCTGCAATTCGGTGGCGTTGTGGAAATGCCGATAACTGGTGTAGACCCGGTCGACTGGCAGCGCCGTGTTGTTTTCCGATATGTTGAGGCGGGAACATGTGAGTGTCGGGTGTCCGATGTTGGCATTGACCAGGCCACGCAGTGCGAAGCACGTACCCGCATTGGTATCCCCAATCATGAAGGGGACAGACGCCAAACCGGCAGCAGTACCGATGCCCGCTAGCGACCGTGCATTCGAGCCAAAATTGCTCCGTGCTGTCGCGAATTGAGTGGAGGCGGGCGGTATCGAAGGTTCGGCAAGGGGTGGTGAGAAGAGGTTAAAGGGATCCACGGTTGCTTGAGCGCCGGGATCATTCGGGCGGATGACTTCCGGATTCTCATTGGATTGAGGTCCGGGCGGATCGCCCAGGAAACGACCGATCGATTCGGGGGCGCCTTCCGTATCGGGAGCCTCGTTCGAAGATCCGTCGCTCACGCGTGCAGGTGAAGCCTGCGAGCCGCGTTGCGACGATTCTCCGGCGCCATCAGGATTACCAGCGTCTGAACGGCAGTTTGAGGACATCCCCTGGTAGGTAATAAATACTGCCTGTTCACGGAAAATAAAACTGTCCTATCTCTAGGATTACCTAAGTCATTTCAAACTGTGACACTGACAGAAAAGTATGCATAAATTATCGCACAAATCACCCTTTTTCAAATTATTCTTATTATTATGATTCAGCACTCACTGCCCCTGTGCGCGCCACGCCAGTCACAAAGCTATCATGGTGCGCAACAAAATATTAGTGATTTAGGCGTTGGTAGCCTGAGGGCAAGATTAATTTACCATAGACCTGCCGATCTTTCATAGGTTTCTTAAGTCACGTGACTTAACGTGCTATTTACCTTCATCTTTTGTGCTGGCCGAGGTTAGGTTCGT
>JBCCYK010000048.1:0-31289 GCA_039189905.1 Planctomycetota bacterium | reverse complement strand
CGACGTGGTCGGCGTCGACTTCACCGACCCCGATCCGCTCGTCCCGCACCTCGAAAAACTCAAGCGGGCACTCGGAAACCCCATCTAGGCTCGTCACAACCAGCCGCGCCGAAGCGTGGCGAGCCATCCACCTCGGCATCTGCATCCGCGACTCGCATCGCGCTGAGCGCTGCAGCGGCTCGGTCCGAGCCAGAAGCGCCATCCGATTCCGAACGGGATGTCTTGCTACGAAAGCGAGAGCACCTCTTGATCGAGCAAGCCAAAAACGCGGATCCAGAACGGGGCTTTCAAATCAAGGAAGCACTTCGGGAAGTCGAAGCAAGACTCAAACAGATCGAGCAGGCACGACCAGCGCGACGATCAAGGTCCCGAGGGCTGATTGCAAGCGATCTATCCGACGCCATGGACAATCGTGAATTGCAAGGGTTCCGCGTGCTCAGTGAGATCGTCTATGACGCTCTGTGCGCCTTTCCGGATCTGAGGCCACACCCCGATTATGACTTTCAGAGACTGTCCAAAGCGATTCGGATTGCCAATGAGCAGCTAGGCGATGCTGTCAACCTGTTCAACCTGGGGAAGGACGTACCGGCAAAAGAAGACCTGGTTTGTGGGCTCGGTTACCTCGTCATCGCGCTAACCCACAGCGTCCAAGAATCTCAAACACTCAGCAAAGCCTTGATCGCACTCTGCCAGGCCATCACCAACATCGACGATATTCCGTGTCACATCGACGCGAGATGCGAACGCGAGCTCTATCGCATCGCGATTTTTTCCAGGTCACCGCGTGATGAGACGATCAAAGCGCTCCTCATGCAGTGGATTCAACCATGACTGTGTGCACGAACAGCCGAATCTTACGCCGCCTGGCGAATCAGGGACTGAACAGGCGATGGGAGCTCGCGAAGCAATTCGTGGTTCTCGCCAACCAGACGCAGGAGGGTCTCTCGCTTGAAGTCCGAAGGTGGTCCCAAGAGGTAGGCTTCAAATTGCTCGCGTGTCTTGCGGCGAATCGGACTCGTTGCCGACTCAGGATAAAGCGCGTTCAGCTCGTGCCCCGTCCGCTCCAGTTGATCGATGTGGGCGTTATACAGGGCGAAAAGCTTGTCCATCGGTTTCACGACTGACTCCTTTTGAACAATCCGTTGGTCGTGTGGGCAACATTCTCACGATCTTCCCGTTTCCCGCAAGAACAATCCTTCCTCTGAGTTGGGCACCCTCATGACTTCTGATGAGTCTCCCTTGGATGTGTTCGGGCGCCGTTTGGTCCACCTGTATCGAGAACTCGCGACCGCTGGCTCAAGTGATCGATTCTCGATCGAGGAACGGATCTCCGAAACAAAGACGCGAATCATCGAACTTGGCGGCGATCCGCAAACGTATCTACGGGCCGACGACAATCATCCGCAGGACGGATCGCAAGAACCGTCCAAGATACGGGTCGCACCGACTCATCTGCCGCACACGGGCGAGTACTTGGTGGGTCGCGAAGGGGAGCGATGCGTTTTAGATGAGGCTTGGGAGGATCCCAAGACGCGGGTTGTGCAGATCGTGGCACCCGGCGGTGTTGGCAAGACGCAGTTGGTGAAGAAATGGCGTGAGGATCTGCTCGATCGAGACGAACATGGGGCTGAGCGTGTGTTTGACTGGTCGTTCTACAGTCAGGGAACGCAGCAGCAGGCATCGGCGGATGACTTTCTTGACATGGCCCTGCGTTGGTTTGGCGAACAGAGACCGGAGGATTTCAAAGATCCCTGGGCGAAAGGGGAGCGGCTAACGGAACTGGTGCGGCAACAGCGGACGCTGCTGATTCTGGATGGGTTGGAACCGTTGCAACATCCGCCCGGACCAATGGAAGGAGAGCTGGCCGATCCGTCGCTGCAGGCATTGTTGCGAGGCCTAGGAGAGTCCAACCCCGGATTGTGCGTGGTGACGACGCGGGAGAGTGTGCCGGATTTGGCGCAGATGCGCGAACCGCGTCGGCGGACGATTGACCTGACCACGCTTGGCGACGACGACGGGACCGAGTTGCTGAAGCTGTACGGGGTCACGGGTTCCGACGATGAACTGCGGCAGGCATCGCGGGAGTACGGCGGACATGCTTTGGCGCTGATTCTGCTCGGAACGTTTCTACGAGACTGGCTCGAGGGTGACATCACGCGAAAGGGCGAAGCAACGTTGCTGCGCGGTCGAGGTCGCGATGAGGTCCATGCGCGCAACGTCATGGCGGCCTACGTCGCCTGGTTCGAAAACGAACCGTCGCACAAGAACTTGACTGAAGAAGACCGGCAAGTGAACCGTGCCGCCGTGTCGATCCTGCATCTGATGGGCCTGTTCAATCGACCGGCGGACGAGGGTTGTCTGAACGCGCTGCGAGCCGAGCCGCCAATCGAGAACCTCACCGATTCGTTATTCGCGTGGGATAAAAGAGACGAACTCTGGAAGCAAGCGGTCCTTCGACTTCGCAAGGCACGTTTGCTTGCCGACGGCGGACCAGTCGCAACCGCCGCACTCGATGCTCACCATCTGGTTCGTGAACACTTCGAAGAGCAGTTGGAGAAAAACGACAAGTCGTCAAGCATCGAAGCACACCGCCGCCTTTACGAACATCTCAAACAGTCCGCCCCCGACTTGCCTGACAACCTGAGCGACATGATGCCGCTGTATCACGCGGTGAGGCACGGATGCAAAGCAGAAGCGATTCAAGACTCGCTCGACGAGGTCTACTTCAAACGAATGCACCGATCTGGGGAAGCTTTCACCACCAAGAAGCTAGGCGCTTTCGGGGCCGAGGTGGCACTGATGTCGAACTTCTTTGAGTCACGTTGGGACCGACCAAGCTCTAGCCTGAACGCGAGTGATCGTGGTTTCGTTTTGAACGTAGCTTCGATTGCGCTTCGAGGGATTGGAAGGGTCCGAGAAAGCGAGGGTCCCATGCGTGCCCGAGTTGAGTTGGCACAAGAACACGGTGATTGGCGGAACGGAGCAATTAACGCGTCGAATCTGAGCCAAGTGCTGCTGACGCTGGGCAACGTGTCGTCCGCCGTGCGTCAGGGCGAGCAAGGCGTGGAGCTGGCCGACCGAAGCGAAGACGAATTCCAACGATTATCGAAGCGAACGACACTTGCCAATGCGCTCCACAGTGCAGGATTTGGAATCCCACAACGTGACGGCGTTGTTGGCGGTGGAGACGGACCGACTTCCACCTGTTCTGATGGTCGCCTTTCGCTCCGCGAAAGCAGCGACTCGAACGCAACTTTTGCGGAGCAAAAGGCGACCATGGCGTTCCGCGAGGCCGAGGCGATGCAGATGGACCATGATCCGCGGTATCCTCTGCTCTACTCAGTCCAGGGTTACCAATACTGTGACCTGTTATTGGATCGCGTATCGTTGGGAAGGTTCAGAGTTGAAGAGAACAACTCAGAGGATGTTACAGGCGAAGCTGATGATTCCGAAGATTCGCAACGAAACGACACCCGATCAGACAGCGACCCTTCCCTCGAATTTACGGAAGCCCGTGCGCGACTCCGGGAATTGCGAATCCGTGCCCAGCACATGGTTCGCGAGCACGGCAATCTCTCTTTCCTCTCTAATGCCGTCCACCATCTCGCACTCGGTCAGACATGGTTGCTGGAAGCCGAGCTGTTCCATTCCTCACAAGGCACAGCACCAATCGATGCTGCTCGCAGCATCTCCGATTTGCTGGTCGACGCGAAGACTCATCTAACGAAGGGCGTTGCACTGCTAAGAAAGGCTGGCACCCAACATCACCTCCCCCGCGGACTGCTACATCGCGCGGTACTTTGGCGTGTGACGCTGGCTACTGGCTGTGCAGCATCATCGGACAGCAATGATCTGGGGAGTGCATCCAATCATCTCTCGCTCGCTGAAAAAGACCTGTCCGAAGCCGAAAAGATCGCGGAACGCGGTTCGATGCTGATCTACCAAATCGAAGCGGCCCTCGAGCGCACGCGTCTGTACCTCACCCTAGGCTCTGTGAACTCTGTGCCTCTGTGTTTCAAAACTCCCGAAGACGAAGATGAAAACACCCAGACACCAAGCAGCTGGCTGGCGATGGCTCGGGAGAAGCTCGAGGAGACAAAAACGCTCATCAAGAAGACCGAGAAACCTTACGAACCCCATGAACCAACGCCAGAGATCTGGGAAGGCACCGACAAAGAATGGGATCCGCCCAGCTACGTCGGCTTCATCCCCAAGGGCACGATCATCGGCTACCACTGCCGCAACCCTGAGATTGCGTGGCTTGAGAGCCAGCTCCAGGCCCAAGACGAATCGGTCCAATGACCTGTTGATGTCCAAGCGTCTGGCAAGAACCACATCGACACCTCTGTGAACTCTGTGCCTCCGTGTTTCAAAAACCACGGGAAGGATTGAAACACAGAGGCACAGAGGCACAGAGAACACAGAGAGTTGTGGCGTGGCGTTAGCCGAAGAGGCGAAGCTGATTGTCGGAGGGGTCGTTCGCTTCGAGATCGCCAAGGTCTCGGATGCGCAAGTCGATGTCTTCGCCGTCGGGAGCCGCGTTTTGGAGGGACCGCAGGAACTCTCGCGCGAGTTCCGGCGCGAACCGGTCGTCGGGCGCGTGAAGGAACACGATGGGGGAGAGCCCCTGCTGCAACCAAGCGTGAACGAGCGGTGCCCAGCCGTCGAGAAAACGCTTCGCGAGTTCAATGCGATTGCGACCGACGACCCGAATCATGGGACGAGAACCACTGACCATCGGTCGCACGGGCACGCGTGGCTTGCGCTGTTGCGAGACGACTTCGATCGGGTCATCGGGAGGCAATTGGAACAGGGCGCGACTATCAAAGACGACTCGATCGATCTGTTGCGTTGCCAAGAGCTCATGCAACCGCTTCTCGGAGTCCGACCAATGTTGCGGATCGACCACGGAGACCGCGTGCGAATCGGATGGCGACTTCGACTTGGAACCGCCACCAAACCAACCGGGATGCCGGACCTCGACGGCCCAAGGAAACTCGCGCGGAAGCGAAGCCACGAAACGGGTCAGCACCGGCAATCGATCTGGGCCAAACGATGGGCCCAGCTGTAAAAACGTCGGGCCGAGTCGATCGGCTTTGGCAAGAATTTCCAATCGCTCACAGAACTCACGCAGTTCAATTTCACAATCGACAAGGGTACGTTCGTGCGAAATGACGCGTGGGAATTTCAAACAGAACTGAAACCCCGGCGCGCTTCGATCGGCCCATTGCTCGAACACGTCTTGGGAGGGCACGGCGTAAAACGTGCTGTTGCCCTCGACCGTGTTGAAGTGCCGTGAATACCAAGCAAGCCAGTGCTTCCTCGCCGTGCCGGTTGGGTAGACGTCATGGGCCCAATGCGAGCAAGCCCAGACCGGAGCGCCCACCAACACCGGCCACGACGGCGCATTCCCCAAGCTCGGGTCAGTTGGGAAGTCGGTAGACGGCATAGGTCTTGTTCGTCTCGCGATCAAACGGGTAGACGCGAACCAACGGCAAATGCTCGCCCGTGATTCGTTTGTCAACGATGATCCAGTCCACCCCGTACTTGCGTCGAAACTCGCGGAGATCGTCGTACCGAATCGTCACCCGCATCGTATCCAATCGGACAGGGTAGATTTCCAGGAACCGACGGGCCCATTCACGCAGCGCCCGCGCGTCTTGCGGAACGTCTTTCCAGTTCACAACCTCGGCTCGTGCCGCGTACCATTTGAAGGACTGCTGATGACGTGGCGTCAGCAAGACCGCATCCCGCGGTGTCGAGGCGCGAATGAAGCGACAGACCGCCATCCAATCCTCCATGACACGTTGCTGCGTCCAGTAATCGGCGTCGCGGTGAAGCCCCAGAACACGATTGTCAACCGCACGTGGCACCCCACGTGTGGTCCGCGCGATCACGTCTTGGGCGTAGGACACGGTGATCAGCAAGCCCGTCGCGATCGCGATGCCACGAACCGTTGTGATTCCGTTCTCAGAGAGTTTCCGGCTCTCGCAAAGTTGGCGCACCATCACCGCGATGCCCGTTGCCATGCCCAAGGGGATCCAGGCGTCGGCCAATCGGAACCAATAGAAACGAAGCACTTGCGCGGCTAAGTCTGGATTGAAAGCAGGTAGTATTCCGAGCGCCAAGCCGATGCTGGTGATGATGAGGCTGGAGAGGAGGAGCGTGCGCCAGCGGCGAAGTCGGTCGGGTGGAATGCTGAAGGCCGAGTCGATTGGATGTTCAGGCGGGTCTGTTGGTGGAGGCTTTCTACCTCCCCTCGCTTCGCTCGACCCTCCTGCTAGGAGGGTGAAGCGGGCGATTTTGGTCCAGAGCCAGAGGGTGACGGCGGTCATGATCGCGAACCGCAGGTACCACCACGCTTGAAGTGAGGACGGCAGCAGGTGGTGCCCCAGACGAAAGTAGGTGTAGATCTTGGCCGCGGAGACGGATTCCTCAGGTGTAACCCCCTGATTCAATGCGAGCGCCGGAAGCAAGCCTGGCAGCGAAAGGAGCCCGCCGATCCATAGGCCGCCGGTCGCGAAGGGCGCCAAGCGTGCTCGCCAACCCGCTTCCTTCCACGTGGTTGCCAGGGCCATCAGCATCGTCGCCACAACCGCCCAGCCACCTGTCAACACATGAAAGGCCGCAGCTGCCCCCATCGCCATCCAGGCTGCTCCGAATCGGCCTCGGATCGCGTCCGCCATGCCCCATAGCACGAGTCCATAGGCGGGGACCTTGGCTTCGATTCCACCCACCACCCACTCACCGGCCAGATTGCCTTGGGAAACGCCGGCAACCCACAGCCACGCGACCAGGGGCGTCCATGATCTCAGGTGCAAAACGCTGCACAAGCGTATGAGGCCGGCTGCAAGCATCGACCAGCCCGCGAAACGACCGGCCCAGGCGACGGTTTCTAGATCCACAAAGAGCGTGGGCCAACCAAAAAAGAAATAGAACGTGGCATGGGTCTGCGACGAGGTGATGAAGAAGTCTTTAGCGCACCAACTGGGGTCCCAATAGTGTTTGGCCTTGGCCAAATAATGTGCCTCGTTGACGCTGGGCGGCGGGTCGGCCGCGCACACAAAGAACACCAGAAGCGTGAGGCTGAACTCCGAAAGACACGCCAGCAGGTCAGCACGAGAGAGCGAGAACCGATTCAATCGCGTGATCCTTCGGCGGTGCTCTTATCCCTGCTCCGTGCCGAGGTCAGATCAAAGGCCATGCGAATTGCGGCGTTGAGGCTGTCGCAGCACGCCCGACCTTGCCAGGCTAGCTCCAAGGCCGTGCCGTGGTCCACGCTGGTTCGGATCGTTGGCAAACCCAGCGTCACGTTCACACCCTCATCAAAGGCAAGCGTTTTCAGTGGGATCAATCCCTGGTCGTGGTACAGGCAAACATAGACATCGATTTCGGATCGCAGGGACGGCAGAAAGGCGGTGTCCGGTGGCAACGGCCCCAGCAGTCGCAGTCCTGAACGGGTCGCCTGTTGCATCGCGGGTTCAATCAAACGCTCTTCTTCACCATGCCCAATCAATCCCTTCTCACCCGCGTGTGGATTGAGCCCGCAGATGCCCAAGGTCACGGAATGGCTGTCGAATGAAGACTTTCGACGTCGAGCAAAGTCAGCGGCCATCCGGATAGTGTTGGTCAAACGATCCACACTCAGCAATCCCGGGACGTCCGCCAGTCCAACATGAATCGTTTCCAAAACACATGCCATCGCATCGCTCGCGAGCGCCATCCGTACATCGGCCGGTGGATCACCCTTGGCAACGCAACGGCTCGCGAGCAATTCCGTATGGCCCATGAAGCGAACGCCCGCCGCGTGCCAAGCTTCTTTGTGAATGGGCGCCGTCACAATCGCATCGGCCAGCGGAGGCTCGCTCTTGGACTTCGTTTTGGCAGCGTCGATCGCCGCGCACACGAATTCGTACGAACGCCGACCGGTTGCGTCGTCGACAACACCGGGCGTCAGCGGTCTTGCAGCAAGACGGTCATCCGCAGACTGGACATGAACGAGACCCGTTCGAACCTGCTTCGGTTCCTGATGCCATTGGATCTTCCAAGTTTGGGTGGCATCATCATGGTGCGCCGTTCCCACGTGCGGCGGCACCGGCACGCCCACGGCTGTGCCGACACGTTGCAGCGCAGCCTCATCGCCGAACAGTAACAGGGTGCCGGTCAACCAACGGCCCGCTTCCCGTTCCGCAGTGACCCGAAGCGAGATTTCAGGGCCGATTCCAGCGGGGTCACCGATGCTGATTGCCAGCACAGGGTTGGATGAGAGGGAACTTGGGGCCTGGGATAGCGAAGAAGGCCGATTGTCGGGCATCGCCTAAGACTTGCTCAGGGTCCAATCGCGTCGTTGCCGACTGCTGGGGATGCCCATCTTCTTGCGGTACTTCGTCACGGTCCGACGCGCGACGTTCATTCCTTCGGAACGCAACTCGTCGACCAGCTGCTCATCACTGTAGGGCTTGCTCTTGTCTTCTTTATCAATCAACGCTTGGAGCTTGAGCCGGATCGTGTCCCAAGCCACGTCGTCGCCATCTTCCGTTTGCGTCCCGCCGACAAAGAACTTGCGCAGGGGAAGGATCCCACGGGGTGTTTGGATCCACTTATCGTCGACCGCACGGCTGACGGTCGTCACATGGACGCCCACCTTGTCCGCGATCTGCTGCATCTTCAACGGTTCGATACTCTCGGGCCCCTCATCCAGGAATCGTTTTTGGTGAGACACGATGGCTTCCGCCACCTTGGTCAGCGTGCTGCGTCGCTGTTCGATGGAATCGATCAACCACTGGGCCCCGTTGACCTTCTGTTTGATGAACTCGCGTTCTTCCGCCGTGCAATCCGAGGCTTGCAGGCGTTTCCGATAGTACTCGCTGATGAATAAACGGGGCACGCGATCGTCATCCAAGCGAACCCGGTATTCCCCCTCATCATCCTGCTCCAAGATGATGTCGGGTGTGACGTTCGGGACGTACGTTTCCATGAACGCCGCGCCGGGCTTTGGATTCAGCAAATGCATTTCTTGCCGGATCTGTTGAATCAGCTCGATGGAGTAGCCTGTTTTCTTTGCAATTTGCGGCAAGCGGTTTTCCGCGAGATCTTCCAAATGAGATCGAATCAGCTTGGCCATCTCGTCATAGTGCGGCATGTTGGTGTCTAGTTGCAGGAGCAGACACTCTGCCAACGATCGGGCAGCGACACCGGTGGGTTCCAAAGACTGCACCACCTGTAACGCTTCCTCGACTCGTGCCACGTCGTCCGGGGAGTGGCTGGCCGGCAGGAGGTCCAACAGAGGCGTTCGCAGGTAACCCCCGTCCGCCGCATTGAGCGTGCTGATGATTCGCTCTGCTAGCTGTTCGACCGTGTCATCGATGTCCAGTTCGTGTAACTGATGTAATAGGTAGTCATTGAGCGACTCGGGGCGTGACTGCGCGTTGGCCATCATGTCGTGACGACGATCGGCTTCCTCCGACATCCGGTTGGCGCTTTGACGAAACGAATCGTCAAATGTGTTGGGCAGCTCCGAGTCCATATTGAGCAAACGCTCGAAGTCGGCCGTGTTGTCCGAGTCATCGACGACCAACTCCTTCTCGGATTCGCTTTGCACTTCATTGGCAGGGCGATCGTCGTCGGCTTCATCGGGGGAGTTCGGGTCGGCGACCAACTGCTCGAGCAGCGGGTTCTCGCCCATCTCCTCTTCGATGCGTTCCTGCAAAGCCAATGTTGGCAACTGCAGGATCTCCATCGACTGGATCATTCGTGGCGCCAGTTTCTGGACCTGGCTTTGGCGGGCATGAAGCCCAACGGACATCCGCATGGGAGCGTACCTTCAAGATTCTGTGTCGGCCCAAACCGCTTGAGCACGACTCATTGGCACATCCGGGAGTTGCGGTGCGCCTCTGTGTGATAGCGAATTGAGTGCCAAACTTCAAATCGAGTTTCAAAAAAGGCACTTTCTTAGGCCCCGTTGCCACCCCATCAATGGGGCCAATTCTGTCAGAAATCGACTGTTCCCGCCCTCAAACACTGGATTCACCTGCTTTTATCGCGAAATCGAAGACGCTAGCCTCATCGCTCGAGCAACCGCCAAAAAAAGGAGTTTGCCCGCAGATGAACTTACAGCATGCACGCATCCGAATCCCACGAACCGAGCCGGGAAGATGACCGCGACCGACTTCGTCATTGCAACCGTGACCGTTTCCGATCGCGCCAGCCGCGGTGAGTACGAGGATCGAAGCGGGCCCGCCATGGCCGACTACCTCGCTGAGGTCATTGAGTTGCCCTACCAGCTTGTGCAACGCGTGATCAGCGATGACCGATCGTTGATCGAGGCGACGTTGCGTGAACTGGTGGATGAGGCCACGGCCAGATTGATCATCACGAGTGGCGGAACAGGGCCTGCCTCCAGGGACGTCACGCCGGAAGCAACCGAGGCCGTTTGCGACCGAATGATGCCGGGATTTGGGGAGCTGATGCGTCAAGTCTCGCTTACCAAGGTCCCCACGGCGATCCTATCACGACAGACCGCGGGGCTGCGTGGCCAGTCCTTGATCGTGAACCTGCCAGGGCAACCCAAGGCCATCGCGGAATGTTTGGACGCGGTTTTTCCAGCCATCCCCTACTGCATCGAGTTGATGGAAGGGCCCTTCGTGGAAACGAACACGAAACGCTTCACCGCCTTTCGCCCCAAGAAGCGATGAGCCCCGATTTCATCCCGGACCGGGACGACCGTAGCACCGAAGGAAGGGTCTCTCCCGCCATGATCCGCGCGGCGCGTGTGATTCAAGAAGGAACCTCCCCTCAACAAGCGGTACGCACACTCCAGCAAGCCGAACGATTGGTCCTGCAGGAGATCGTCCAAAGCCAGGAACGCGCCCGCCGCAAGTTCGGGGATTGGTCCGACGAAGCGCAGGCGTTCTGGTGGGTGACCCCCACAGGATGCGCACAGGCGACCACCGCTGAGGTTGCAAAACTCAAAGCGAGCTGGTTCGGCAATAACAGCGTGGTCGACGTTTGCTGTGGCGTTGGAGGCGACTTGATGGCGTTGGCCGCCCGCGGACATGCACGGGGCATCGATGCCGACCCGCGGGTCTTGGCGTATGCGAGATTGAATCTTCGCACGGCGAACCTCGATGCGGAAACGCATTGCAGAGACGTCATGACCGACGCCGTGGACCGCTGGAGCCATGACGCACAATGCTTGCATGTCGATCCCGATCGCCGCGACCAGGGACAACGTCGAACGGCGTCGGAGTCGCTCGTGCCGCCGTGGTCCGTCATCAGACAGTGGCTTCCCGCGTTTGAAGGTGGTGTGATCAAGTTGGCACCGGCAACGAACTTGGACATTGATACGAACATGAACCTGCACCGGAGCTGGATTTCGTTGGGGAACCAAGTTCGCGAGCAAGATGTTGTCTTCGGAACGTGCCTGGAGAATCCGTCTTGGCACGGCACCGATCTCGCGGCAAACAGTCGGTCCGCCATGATGAAACGCACGCGGGGATCCGAATGGTCCCTTTTCAGCGTACGCATTACGTCCGAATCAATAATCGCCCTGAAGGAGCAACCTCAGGCTTGGCTTATCGACCCAGATCGGGCCATTCGAGCAGCGGGGCTAACGATCGCCTTTGCAAATGAGTACGACCTGCAATGCGTTGGTGGTCCGGCGGGTTACCTGACCACCGACAACGCGAAAGCCGCTCGCAAGGTCCAGCCCTACGCGACGGTTGTCGCCGTGATCGCGACCCTGGCGACAGACAACCGCAAGTTGCGCCGGCACTTTCGTTCAAACCGACTGATTCCGCAGAGAATCAAGGTGCGTGGGGGCAGCCATTCTCCCGACCAACTTCACAAGCAACTCAAGCCGAAGCTCGACGGATCATCGAACACGCCCGAATGGGACGGGACTCCCGTGGAGCTTTGGATCGGAAGGACCGGTCGGGGGGCAGGGAGTTTTGCCGCCGTATGCCAGCCCAGGGACCACGCCCAAAACGCTGGGGACGCAGGATGATTATGATAGAACGGTGCTCGCAGCCAGGTATCGCGGCCTGAGTCTTGTTTCTCCTCTCAATCAGAAATGCGTCATGGGCGTTCGTTTTGCCTGCCATGCCTGTGGCAAGCGATTGAACATCAAGTTTGAGCTCGCCGGTCGCCGCGGCATCTGCCCGCAGTGCGAAACCAAGTTTCGTATTCCCAGGGAGGACGCGGAATTCTCCATCCCCTTGGACGAGTTGGAAACGTCACCTGGTTCGAAGCCCGCGTCGAATCCGGAATCAGCTATCGGCACGCTGACGACGGGATCAAACGGCGATTCCCAAGCCAATGGCATCGCCACGGCACCCACGGTTGCCGAAGCCGCTCCAGACTCGCTACTCGGCGGTGCGGATGCGACTTGGTATGTCAGGCCACCCAGCGGAGGCCAATACGGCCCCGCGGATGGCCTTGTGATGAAACAGTGGATCAGCGAAGGACGCGTGTCAGACACCGCCATGGTTTGGCGCGACGGTTGGAACGACTGGCAGCCGGCGTCCAGCATCGTTTCGGGAATCAACACGCTGAACACGGGCGTCCAGCTGCATACGAACCAACCGAGTGGCAATCATCCTGGCGACAGCGACGCGACCCCAGACGGTGGAACCACGTCCGTTTCGGCTTCTACGAAGGCAGCGATGGTTGCTGCCAAAGCGCCAGAGCGACCCACGGCTTCAAGCCGCAATCCACGTATTCGAGCAGAACGCCGCATCACGCTGAACGTCGCACTTGCCATGATTTTTGTTTGCCTGTTGGCGGTGCTGATCTTTGTTGTGGCGGCACGATCCGGAGGCTAGCGTTTTGGGCACCGCCCACCAAAGTGACAACCGGAGACGATGAAAAAGGGAGAACTATCACAAACTGGACCGCGATCGGGCACTGGTTGGACCCCGATGGCGCCCGGCGATGCTCAGCTGTTTGGCTGGATCAGAGGACAGTACTCCACTGCCTGAGGGAGCGATGACGCGAAGGCGAATGTGGGATGGCGGCAAAGCAATCGCGAAAACCAAAGCGGTGGTTGCTGAATCAAACCGGTGAGAAGCTGACTGAGTCCGCCACCGACGGAGCCACCATGGGCGTTACGAATGGCCAGAATCGCCTGGTTGAGTTCGGGACCATAAGGTCCGTAGGGAACGTCCAACAAACGTGATGCCCGCTGCGCAAAATAATCCTTGGCTTGCATGTTGGACGTCGACGCGAGGACAGGGTCGTACGCTGCGGCCTGCTCCCATTGCTGAAGCGACTCATGGATGTCGATGAGCAATCCCCGGACCCATGTGGAATCAGGGTGCGTCTCCAGGGTTGCGGTGGCCTCGTTGATGGCACGGGTTGGGCTGGCGGTGAACCAGTGGGCGCGCGTCAAGTCCGTGCGCAGGAGCTGCGACGTCGGGTGGAGTCGGCTCGCCCGCCGCAGCGATGCGACGCCGTCAGCGTCTTGAAAGTGCATGAGTTGGACCCACCCAAGTTGATGATGGGTTTGCCAATCATTGGGCATCTTGCGGCTAAGCTCTTGGAGCATTTCGAGCACGCCGTTGTAGTCCTCGAGCCATTGGTAACCCATCATGGCCTCGGCCAGCTTGAGCGAAGGGT
This sequence comes from Planctomycetota bacterium, assembly GCA_039189905.1. Taxonomy (GTDB): domain Bacteria; phylum Planctomycetota; class Planctomycetia; order Pirellulales; family Pirellulaceae; genus Rhodopirellula. Next base: position 17,675 of record JBCCYK010000048.1, on the reverse strand, counting down.
TCTCGGGTTCGAGACGGCGTGCGTTTTCCAGGGAAGCCTGAGCCGCTTGAACCAGTGAAGTTGCGTCTGCTTGCTTGGTGCGTTCGGCCATCGCCAGCTTGGTGAGGGCAATCCCGGCATGCGCATCGGCATACTTCGGATCAACTTGGATCGCATGCTCGAAGCACATCAGCGCGATGCGAAGGTCTTCCGTCGAGTCCGGGTCCGATCGAACGCGCCCTTTGATAAGGCACGAAAAAGCCTCCGATTCACTGGGAGGCTTCGCGCCTGCTTCATCAATGCGTCTACCCACCGCATTGGCGATCTGTTTCGCCAGGATGGTTTGACCAAACCGATTGTTCGCGGCGGCAATCGTGATGCGTTTGGACCAAAGCAGTTTGCCCGTTGCACCGGAGACAATCTCAGCGTTCACGTCGAGAGGGGCGTCGCCGCCCGCCGAAGCGCGTTCGAGCGTCCCGGTTACGATCGCGTCGACATCCAGTCTTGATGCGGCTTCGATCAGTTCCTGGGGTTCCAAGGCAACGATGGGGACATACTTCGTGACTTCCACCCCGCTCATGCGGCTCAATTCATTGACGACGAGTCCGGCGAGCAGGTCGCCCTCATCGAAGACACCGGATATCGCACTCAGTTGCGGATTCGAGGCATCCGACGGCGTGAACTTCAAAACCCCCAGGCGACGAATCCCGGACAGGTCCGCCGCCGGACGCATGGCCAACCAAGCCCCCAGACCCGCAAAAGTGGCGGCACCCAGACCGCCGACGGCCAGCAGCTTGCGCCGGCTGACCGCGATGCTTCCGGCGGGCAAGTCCATGGTGCCGTCAGACGAACCCAGGTTGGGATCGGTCTCCCGAAGTTGCCTCGCGACCTCGGCTGCCGACGGGCGTTGGCTTGGGTCTGGCTTCAGCAATTCGGCGATGAGGTCGGCCAAGGCGATGTCGTCTCGCCGACGTCCTGGATCCGGGCTTGGGTTGGCCGCGAGCGCCGCGGCAAATCGGGTTGCCGGCGTTTTCCCCGCGAACGCTGGCCTCTCGTAGAAGGCTTCAAACAGGACACAACCCAGGGCAAACAGGTCGACAGACGGTCCGATGGATTCCCCTCGCGCCTGTTCCGGTGCCATGTACCCGGGTGTTCCAAGGATCATGCCGATGCGCGTCTTCTCAGCCCCAGAAACATTACTCCCAAACACCTGCGCATGGCCTTCGGCATCGGTTACAGCCGCTGAAATCGACGCATCCTCCGAAAGACTCTTCGCGGCGATCTCCACCGCGTTTTCGTCGGCAACACGTGACAAACCAAAATCAAAGAGCTTGAGGATGCTCTCCGATCCGACCGGATCGTGTTCAGAGGTCACGGACTGTGCGAGGCGTTCCACGTTCTTCGCGACGCCACCCGACAAACCGCTGGCGGCTTGCGACTTAGGGACCAGCATGACATTTTCTGGCTTGAGATCCCGGTGCACGACGCCCTGTTCGTGGGCGGTTGCAAGCGCTTCGGCCAATTGCAATCCCCATGATCTTACCTCCGCGATCTTCACCGCTCGCTGCGATCGACCGGCGGGTGACATGCGTTGCAGAAGCGTGATGCCTCGCAAGTGTTCCATCACCGCATAGGGCATCCCTTGATAGCTGCCAACATCAAAGAGTTCGACGATGTTTGGGTGTGACAACGCAGCAACGGCGCGAGCTTCGCGATGAAAACGTTCGGTGAGCGTCTCCCGGTGCCGTCCCGAAACGCTCAGCATCTTGATTGCCACGCTTCGGTTCAGTCGTTTGTCTGTCGCCTGGTAGACAATCCCCATGCCACCCTGCCCCAGAATGCCCGTCAAGCTGTAGGGGCCCACGGTTTCTCCCACGCTTGGAAGCGGCGTATCGGTTTGAGAAGCCACGTCCGGCACGGCGCTCGTCTCGTCAGCCGAAGGCGCCTCAGGCGGTGACGACATGGCCAAGGTGGGATCTTCCAGAGGCGGCGTATCCGTGTTGCCCCTTAAAGCGTTTGGCATGTCGGCCGGCCCCGACACTTCCGCGCGGACGGCAAGCAACTCTGCTCGCAAAACATCGCCGTTTTGACCACCGTGTTTGCGGACAAGATGGTCCACCCACTCGTCCGAGGCAAAGTCCGCGTCACCGTCGCGGAGCTTAACCTCATACTCCAGGCAAACCGCGTCGATACGGGCGATTTCGGATGCGGGCAGGTCTTCCAGATTCATTTCAACCGCGATTGAGCGGGAGTGAGCGACAACGGGACGAGAAACGGGCCAAAACGACGTGGACGCTGTCTGTTGTAGGCTTGCACTTGGATGTTGTGAATGATTCTTAGGCGCGTCAAGCGTCGCAGACTCACCCCATGCTAAACCATTTGGTCGTGCGTCGAGATGGTCAGCGATCCAGTGCGTCCGCCTCGGATTCCTCGGACCAAGTCTTGCGGATCAACTGAAGACGCCGCTCCACGGCGCGCTTGCTCATTTCGAGTTCGCTGGCTATCTCATCAACCAAATAGCCTTCCATTCGCATCACGGCGATCTGCCTTAGCTGGTCGTCAGCAAGGTCATCCAGCAAGCGTTCGCAAGCCTCCGCGAGTTCCAGACGAAGATCCGGGCTCCGATTCTGTTCCGCCCCCGGCGCGCCCGTCGCTCGATCGGACCACTGTCCGAGGCTCCCGCGAACATCGTTGCCGTCGGCAAAGACCGATTCACCTCGTACCTGACCGCCGCCACGCTTCTGTCGCGTCTGTTGTCGAAGGTGAGCGGTGACTTTTCGCGTCGTGAGCGTGATCAGCAGGCCCCACAGGTTGTCCGCTGCGGAAAGGTCCGAGTACTGGTCTCGCCTGACCCCCGCGATGAAACTGTTGAGCGCAGAGAGTGCAACGTCTTCCTCATCTGCCATGCGTTTGAGATTCGATGGCATGCGAGATGCCGCCAATCGAACCAAGGGCTGGAAATAGTGCTCCCACAGAACCGTGGTTGCCTCGTTGTCGCCCTCACGCACTCGGTTGATCAACTCGGCGACTTCTTCCGGCGACAGGTCCTTCATCGGACAACTCCCGAGAAATCCCCACCCGACGGCAGGACGCCGTACGCAGTTGCCCCAGCTTCAAAGTGAGATCTTCGTGCCATGCCCAGCGCTAAGTGAGAGACAGAAGCGTCCTTCGCGGACACGCCGTCATCCGCTGACAAAGCGACGACACTGGTTAAGCGGCCAACCGGTTTGACCTTCTCGCCTTCCTCGGCTCGCTGTGCGTCCTCCGGGGATGCGTACAGGCGATGATCAGGGCGAGGGATGTCCGGCGGAAGGAGTGCATGCTGCAATTCCCAACTCACAAGCTTCTTTTGAACCTTTCCAAGTGCGTCCAAACGCGCCACGGTCTCCTGACCAAGGTAGCAGCCTTTGTGAAAGCTGATGGCGAACGCATCGCGATCGAGTTCTTGAGGCAGGTTTGCGTCGTCAAAGTCGACACCGTGCCATGGAAATCCAGCCGCGATCCGGGCGTGGTGAAACGAATCGCTCGGGTCCATTGCAATCCTACCCGGAGCTGCAGCCTCCACGCCGATGCGAAGGTCGAGCCACCACCGTGAGTCTTCGTCGGCTCGTTCTTGTTCTGGCAACTGACTGAGCCATGGTACCTCCACGCGAATGTGGTCCGTCCCTTCGACGAATCCCTTGAGAGCATGGGGTGGCAACTCTTTTTCGGCGGATGTGTCACCTATCTCCTTCTTCTCCAACGGAGCCATCAGCTTGGCGAGGTACTGCCTGCCATGCTGCACAACGCTGACATCCTCACGGATGGTGTACCGGTCCACATGATTGGCGATGCCATCGGACTGCCCCGCGGCTCCAATGAGACGATAGCGATCTTGTAAGCGGTAGGCGATCACATGCCCAATGCATCGCCCACGCACATCCGTGATGAAGGTCTCGAGGCCAAAACATCGACCTTTCGCATCAGCTCCTCGAACGGGCTCAGGGAGCGATCGAACGTCGTTGGTGGTCAGGTTATTGAGAATGGTCGCCGCATCAGCGCCGCACACATCTAGAACGCTCAGGGGCGGGAGAGGGAATTCGATCACCGGGCCTGATGGATTACGGGTGACATGGGACGCATCTCATTCACGACGTGGACCGTTCGCAAGCAGTCCTCGTTCATCGAGCTGGCTATCGTACGTCCATGCCGGTGTCGGTGACAGCCGCAACCCAAATGCATCCTTTTGACTGCGCAACAGGGCGATCAGACTGACTGCAGTGAAGTCAAGAAGGTGGCGCTTCACGCAACCGATCTGGCGGGGCCCCGTCCATCGCAAGTGTTTTTTGAAAAAGGGCTTACGACGATACTACCCCGTGCGTCTGTCTCTTGGCACGCCATCCGCTTGTCTTTTCTGACAATTGGCCGGTGGAACTGAGCCTGGTTTGCCACGGATGAGATTCTGGAGTGGAGATGACAAAGAGGGACGAATCGATGAACGTGTCACGATTGGTGATGGGCAGTGGTTTAATGGGGTGTCTGGTGATGGGAATCGAAAACCATACGGCTTTCGCTGATCAATGCCCCGTGTACGCAGCGGCGGACGCCTACCGCGACGCAGTGGTCTGCCTGGAGGACGAGATTCGAAGGCACCGTCTGGGGAGCAGTGATGATCGACGCTGGGTGGATCGATTTGAGGATTCCACCAGCGACTTGCGGAGCGCCGCACGACGGCCCGAAGACTTGAACCGTCTTCTGATCGCATTTCAGGAGACCCAAGCCCTGCAGGACCGCGTCGAAGCCCTGTATTTCGGCTACGGATGTCCGGGTGATGCGCGGATCGTGGCTCGGCACTGGCGCTCGGTGCAAGTGACGTCGCAGCAGATGGAACGTCAAATCCTACGTTTGCAACAGACGTTTGTACCAGCGGATCCGGGGTACGGATCGTATCGGGATCCGGTTCTCTATCGCGGAAGCGATCCGTACCGAACCCCGTTCGGAAGCTCACGCTTGGGTGTTCCGGTCAATCCCCTCCCGCAACCTTATGCCAATGGACGCTTCGATCCTGGCTTTGCTCCGGTGCAGACACCCGTTAATCCACGTCGTGATTTCGACTGGAATCGTTCGCAAGTCGTGCCTCCGAACCGTACGCTTCCGTCCGCGGCATTGAGTTCGCTGCTGCGAGCCATGCTGAATCGTTAAGAAGGGGTGGCGTGGTATTTCAAACGAACGCAAGGTCACCCTTCTCAAGAATCGGGCGGTTGCGCCTCAACCGCCCATTCGATTCTTGAGGATACGATCCGCCAGAGCCGGACTGATCGCGTCCAAGATCATGAGAAGTCTCGCCTTAGCCGGAAGCACGATCTCGACTTTGCGTTTGGCGATGCACTGCATCACCGCATTCGCGACGCGCTGTGGAGGCAACCGTCGAACCCTTGCGCCGCCCCCCGGTAAAGCGGCGCTGGCGGGAATGCCATCTTGCTCAGTAACTTGGTAACGATTCTCACCAAAGTCGGCGTGTTCAATGGGCCCGGGGCATACGAGTCCGACATGGACGTCCTGCTCCTCGCACTCGAGTCGCAACTGTCGGGTGAGTCCCGCCAGGGCGTGCTTTGCAGGAACGTAGGCACCCAGATAGGGCCCAGCCAAGCGAGAAGCCAGTGATCCAATGTTGACGATGGTCCCACTGCGTTGCGATAAAGCCGGCAGGCATGCTTGCGAACACAAAAGGGCACTGAGCACGTTCTGTCGAAAGTGTTCTTCGATCCGGGTCGACGCGAGGCGATCCAGGCGACCTCGGTCACTCACGCCCACGACGTTGACCAGGACATCCAGGGCGTCGTTTCGATTCAGATGATCGGCTACAAGTTGATTCACCTGAGCTGCGTCGCAAACGTCCGCCTGGTGGGCGTGCAAGCGATTGATTGATGAACCTTCTCTTGCCTTGTGGAGTCGGTGCAAGGCAGCATCCAGACGTTCTCGGTTGCGGCCCACGATCGTAACGGAGTAGTCGCGATCAAGGAGGGCGTCCGCGATTTGAAATCCGAGACCGGAGGAACCTCCCGTCACGATGGCGGAGCGTGGGTCGACCGTCATGTCGCAAACTCAAAGCAGCTTCGATAGGCACCCTGGTCCTCAAAACGTTCCAGCAATGCCTCGTAGAACGGGTCACGACCGAGCGTGGCGGAATCGCCGATGATGACGAGAGATCTTTTTGCGCGCGTGATGGCGACGTTGGTACGCCGCGTGTCGGAAAGAAAACCGATCTCTCCCGTTGCGTTACTGCGGACCGTGGACAGGATCACGACTTCTTTTTCGCGTCCTTGGAATCCGTCGACGGTATCGATCTCCAACGCTTCCATGTGAAGCCGATCACGAAGGGCTCTCACTTGACCGGCATAGGGCGTGATGACGGCGATTTGATGCCCGCTCAAACCTGCCGCCGTCAAATCCCGGAGGATGGTCTCGACCAAGCGAACTTCTCCGGGGTTCCAGCGACTCAGGCCGTCGGTTTCTTGCTGTTCATCAAAACTGGCACCCGCCGTGTCAATCCAGCAGAGTGGCTCGGTCGTCCACGTCTGAGCGGTCACCGTGTCGAGATCGCACAATCGGTGTGTCCGCACCGAGGTGTCCGCCAGCAAATCACCGTCGTAGAACCATTCACTGGGGAATCGCATGATCGCTTCGTGCATGCGGTATTGCACCTTCAGCCGCTGATAGATCGCATTGCCGTAACGCAGGATCAACCGCTGCATCGTTGACTGCTTCATCCCGGTTTGGCTTGCTTGATCGGACAGGACCGTGGGCGGCAGTTGGCAGTGGTCCCCAGCCAGGATCACGCGGTCGGCGTGATTGACGGCCTGCCAGATCCCGGCTTCCGAACACTGGCACGCTTCGTCGATGACGGCCAGATCGAAGTGTTCTTTGCCAAGCAGCTCTTCGTCGAGCGTGGTGGTCGCGCAAACAACCTCCGCATTCTTGATGACGTCCCGCACGACCTGACGCTCGAGCGAACGAATCTGTCCACGAAGTTGCCCTGCCTCTGCAAACAACTCACCACGTCTGCGAAACCCATCGGGGCTTCGCGGGCGCTTCTGCGCCACCCGCAGCACTTCATCCAACTCTCGCCGCAGGTCCAAGACGACGCGGCTGTTCGGATCCGCTTCCACCCTCGCGTCCAGAGTGTGATCGTGCAGCAGGGCGTGGACACGCGCGGGATGTCCGATCCGCACAATCTGCTCCGTATGCGACGCCGGGATGACAGCGAGCGTTTTCTCCAGCAGATTGTCAACCGCGGTGTTGCTTGCCGCGCACGCGAGAACACGATCCCCCCGCGCGACGGCTTGCGCAATGATCTCAGCCAGAGTGGTTGTTTTTCCGGTGCCGGGCGGGCCATGGACGATCGCCACGTCGTCCGCCGCCAACGCAAACGCAACGGCTTCTTGCTGCGGCACATTGAGGTCACTTAGAAAGTCGATCTCGGCAAGCAACTCCTGGCGTGTCAAATCCGACATTCCTTCGTCGTCGATTCGTTTCCCATCGAAGCTCGGAGCACGATCCAGCAGGAGCACGTTGCGGAGTCGTGCGGCACGCCCCATCGCCGTCCGCGCCTTCGCCATGGCAGCCAGTTGCCGAAGACGTGTGGTTTCATCGGGTGAAAGATCCAGCCGATAGCGTAGGTTTCCATTGTCAGTCGGCGATCTCTTTCGGTTGGCCTTTCCGTGGAGGCCAATGCCCCGTGCGCCCATTTGTTGTTGAACCGGGCGAACGCGTTCGTCTGGCGAGGGAAAGGACTCGGTCGCGACCTGGATGACGGACCGCTTGCGATGACTGATGACGCCCGCAATACCCGTGTCATCCAACGAGCGATCAAAGCTCACGACCACAGGAGAACCCACTTTCAGACGATTCATCGGAAGGTCGGCACCCGATGGTTTGGAAAAGTCCAGCAGGTACCTTCCCCCCAACCCCGTATGGTGATCGACAAGATCCAAGTTCAACAGAGTCTCGCCGCCAGCTTCCGGATCCTGTTGGGCGTCACGTCGTCGTCGTTCCGCCATGCGTTCGCGTTCGGCCTCCGCTTCCCATTCGAGCCAGCGTTCCAACTGTTCAAAGTAATCCTCGGGACGCGTGGCGGTGTCGCTTGGGATGCCCTTCGAAAAAGGAAGGCGTTTCATCGCCACCGATGCCCCTGAACGCATTGCGGACGATGATCGCGTCCGATTCGAAGACCTGCGCTTACTCAAGTTACGTTTGCGCGACATGAATGAGTAAGCCTGCGATACGTTGACGTCGCAAAAGAGGGTCACGCCGAGTGCGCTCTACCAACAAGTTCTGATTACTGCGTGTACCAACAACAGTCTAAGCTACTTGAAGCCTCATGCGAATGAGACTGACTTGCTACGATAGACAACGCTGTTTCAAAGCTGACCTCAAACCGCATCGTCAAGGATTCACGACGACCGATCGGCGTTATCATGTTTGTCTTGCAAGTGATCGGACTGATCTTCGCCTCAATGTTCGTGCTGAGTGCCATCGGAGCCGTGCTTATGTGGCGGGACAAAAGAAACGCGTGCTTGGGGCGCGCCAGGACGCCAGAGAAAACGTTGTTGACCCTGAGTCTGATGGGAGGATGGCCTGGCGGATGGTGGGCAATGAAGCGATTTCGACACAAAACCAAGAAGACGCGATTCCGCATCGCATTCGCTCTAGCGGCAGCCACGCACGCCTTGATCTGTGGGATCCTCATCTGGTACACGCGGTGAGCGGCGCGGCTTGGAAAAGAAAAACAGCAGCCCAGAGGCTGCTGTTCTCAGATGCGATCTTCGATTGGCCCCACCCACGTTGGCAATCAGCTGATCAGTTTGTCCAACGCCTTGAGAGCGTTCTGGGCATTCTCGACACTGCCCATCTCTTCAACAATCTTTTTGACACGGATCAGCGAGTCGAGCGAGACTTCGCTCGAGCCGGTGCCAACGCTTGCCGCCCGCTTCGCGGACGTCACAGCCTGCTTTGCGGGTTTGCGAGCCGTCTTGCGGCGACCGCGCTTGGTACCACCACGGCTGGTCATACCAGCTTGTGAAAGAACGGTACTGATGAACGACGTGGCAATGTTGATTCCATCCTTGGCCAGTGCTGCTTGAATCTCCTTGGGCTTGGCATCCGGGTTTTCTGTTTTGTAGGTGCGAATCGCAACCGACTTGTTAACACCCGAACTCTTTTTCTTAGCCATTAAAAACTCCACGAGGGGGGGGCCGCGATGCTCTTATCCTTTGCAATGGGTCACTCTCGTTGCATAACGATTTCAATCGAGTGATCCGCGGGATGATGGGACTTCCCAAGTTTGGCACCGCCGCATAAGGGAGCGGTAAACATAGACTTGAGAACTTCAGTGTCAATTCCCACCAATGGGAGGTAAAGGGAAGTAGTGCGTGTTTAGAAGCAAACGCGAACCCACTACATGCGATCCACGACACGGATTCCCAATAGCTGCAAACCGCATTGAAGTACGCGTCCTGTTGCAATCACCAGGGCCAACCGTGTTTGTGTGATAGCGTCCTCTTCATTGCCAAGCACACGGCAGTTGTCATTGAAAGAGGAGTAAGTCTTGGCAGTTTCATACAGGTAGTCGCACAAGACATTGGGGGCATACAACTCCCTCATCGTAATGAGCGATTCTTCAAAGCGCAAAAGCATCAACGCGAGACCGCGCTCGTGAGGGTGGTAAAAGCGCAAAGGCTGGTCCTGTGCTTTGGCCAACACGCCGCTCACCGTGGTCGGGATGCCGTTGTCCGCTGCCTTGCGCAGGATCCCCTGTGTGCGGGCATACGAATACTGAATGTAGGTGGCTGTGTTGCCATCCAGAGACACCATCTTGTTGACGTCAAACCGGTAGTCGCTCGTCCGATGGTGTGACAAATCGGCATATTTGATTGCGCCCAGACCAACGGACTCGGCCACCCGCTGCTGCTCATCCTCGTCCATGGGCGGCGACAGCATCGTGAGTCTCTCAGGGTTACACACCACCTTTCTGGCGCTTTCGACGGCGTCGTCGAGCAGACTTTCCAGGCCAATGAGCGACCCGCTCCTTGTCTTCATGGGGCGTCCATCCGCGCCGAGCACGGTGCCGAATTTGACATGAACCAGCCGGATGTCCTGCACGCCCATTGCGGTTGCCAGGGCAAACAACTTGTCAAAGTGCTCCGCCTGACGCGCATCGACCACATAAAGAATCTCATCCGGTTGAAAGGTCTCCTTGCGGTACTGCAGCGTGGCCAAATCGGTTGTCGCATAGAGGAACGCCCCGTCCGATTTCTGCACGATCATGGGACTGTCGAAGCCATCGACGAACACGCAGATTGCACCATCACTCACGGTGGTCAAACCCTGCTGCTTCAACTGATCCACGACGCCGGCAAGCTGATCGTGGTAGAAGCTCTCTCCGAGTGTGTGGTCAAACGAAACATTCAATCTGTCGTAGATCCGATTGATTTCGTCTTTGCAATGCGGCAGGAACTCCTCCCAGAGACGACGGTTCTCAGGGTCACCTTGGTGCAGCTTGGCCGTTTCTTCCAAGACTGCCTTGGAAACAGCTTGGTGATCCTTGAGCAAAGGCCCGACGTCGGGATTCTTCTCCGCATTGGCAATCTTTTCTCGGGTGCCTTCGAGTGCTTCCAAGGCGTTCTTCCAGCGACGCTCAGCGGCAGCGACTTTCTTGTGGAACGATTTCCGCTGCTTGTTGCTAAGTTCGGGGTCCGCTTCCGAGTCCGCGAGACTCTGCTTGGCGGCAAGGTGTTCTTGCTCGGCTTCCGCAATCGCCTCCTCAAGTCGAGGTAGAGATGCAACCGCGTCGTGATAGCCCATGAGAGCGTGAGTCAGCCGGTACAGAGCAGCCAGTTCTGGAACCGGGTTGGCAGCCACCTTGGTCGCGTCGCCAAAGTGTTTGTAGCCGTAGATGATGATCCCAAACTGTGTGCCCCAATCTCCCAGGTGGTTGTCGGTGATGACATCGTGCCCCAGAAACCGCAGGACCTTCGTCAGAGCGTGGCCAATGACCGTGGTGCGGATATGCCCCACGTGCATCGGCTTAGCGACATTGGGGGACGAGTAATCGATGATGATGCGTTGTGGCGATGCCGATGCCGACACGCCCAAACGATCACTTTCAAGGATCTCCGTAAGCCCCTCCATCAAGACGGAATCGCGCAGAGTCAGGTTGATGAAGCCGGGGCCTTCCACGCGGGGCGTCTCCAAGAGATCGTCCCATTGCATCGTCTCGACGATCTTGCTCGCCAAATCGCGAGGCGACTCGCCCAGCCGTTTCGCCAGGGGCATGGCAGCATTGCATTGATAATCTCCGAACTTAGCTTCGTTGGTGGGCCGCACCAGGTCTGCCAGTTCAGAATTGCCGGGGGCGATGCTCCCGAGTGCGGTGGCGAGTCGGTCTCGAATGAGGGAGGGAAAGTGCATGAAAGGGCACCAGGAAACGGGACGAGAAACGAAACGTCGATTCGTGATCGATTCCAACGAATCGGGCTGCGGAAGATCAACCGCGATCAATCTGATCATGGCCGCCATGGGGTTCCAGAATCCCGTGTGGCTCCAATCGGATTGCGAGGTTGGACGATAGGGCCCAGCAACGCAAGAGTGCAACGGGCGGTAGTCACGAACTGGCATTGTCGTGAAACGGGCCTTTTTTCTAGCTTCGGCCAGATCGGTCGAGATATCGGTTTGATTTCGACCAACAAGGGCACGGATGCCAACTTGCGGATCAAAGACCAGATGGATACTCACACCAACGCCAGTCAGGCCTCTCGCATGGAAACTCCAGCGTGGGAAGGCCCTCGCATGAATCCCAACCCCATGCGTTGCGAGCGTTTGGCGGCCCCGCGAAGACCAGGGACTTGGGCTAGCACGTCGCCAACAGGGATGGTCATCCTGTGTGTGATGACGGTCTCAGGTTGCCACCTGTCCAAGCTGGGGGGGCGTTCCGATGCGAAGCATGTGACCCGATGGGGTACGGCAAGCGGTGGAGAGGGGGACAATCAGGCGCCCAGAGTCACGGTGAGTGAGAAGGTACCGGAGACTGTCGCCAACTCGGTTGCGCCCGCGCAACGCTTGGCAACGAACGGACAGACATCACGTTCGCCAGACGCAACGCAAGTGGCGAGCGAAACGAATGCGGACTCGGCAGCTCCAAGCTCAGAGATCCAGCAGGTGGCGTATGAGGCCAGGCTGGAGAGCCAATCAAAAGACACCCAAGACGACAGCCCGAAGGCCGCAACGGAACCGAGCGCGAACGGGACGCGCCACACCGCTGCCGTGCAAGGCGACTTGCATGACCGCGTTCGCAAGGCCGGTCTTGAGGGCGTGGACTTGTCATCGCTGATGGAGGCGCTCGGTGACCAACCACCCCAAGTGCAAGAAATGGCGATCCGCCGCTTGCTGGCCGTCTCCCAAGCACGAGCGGAGAAGAGCGGGCAACCCAAGGCGATCAACGAGGTCTTGGCCGCATCCCTCGATTCACTCCCGCAACTGCCGGACACCATCGTCGACAACGGTCTGAAAACGCAACGACTCGCCGCAAGTCAGCCGCAGACATCACCCCAGCCAACCCAGACTGACGCAGTTGTGTCGCCCAGCTCCCTCACAGGGAACGCTGTGCAACCGACGCAGCCGGACACAAACGCGTTATCGGATGCGGTCGCAACGCGTACAGCGATGGAAACCAAAACCCAACCGTTGACGGGAACGCCTGCGGTTCCCCCAGCGATTGCAACCAAGGCGAACGAGACGTTCTCGTTGAGCGACCAGGATCAAGTTGCCTTGGCTGTCATGCAGCAACCGATCGTGACCGAAGAAACCACCGGTGCGATTGCGAACGACATCACGCAAACGTCAGGTCGAGTCAATGCACCTGGACCCGGGATTGTCAGTGCGGATTCTCTGACGGATGCCGATTTGTTTGATGCTCTGCTTCAGCGTTTGCAGACGGCTGCGGACAATGAATCCGAGGCCGAAAGACATCGACGCATGATCATGGCGCGCCACGTGATGGTGCTGGCAGGAAAGCCAGATCTGGCTGCCAATGAATTGGAGGGCCTGACAGCGGAAGAGCAGGAATACCTGAGACATCAGTTGACTGGCCTTTGGAACATCGTTGACCCCAAGGGACATCCCGTTGTTTCTCGTCGCATGACAAAAGCGCTTCCGAGTATTCGACGCGCTGCGCAGCACTTGGCGGAGGCCGCCGACTCTCTTGAAGTTCGATCGCTGGAGTTCTGCACGGAAATTGAAGCCTACGGGCAAATCAAGCCGTTCCCGGATCGGGGGTTTCAACCCGGCCAGCAAGTCATCTTGTACTGTGAGATCGAGAACTTTCGAGCCGAAATGGTGGACAGTCGCTACCAGACGGCCTTGCAAGGGAGTTACGACATTCTTGATGCTTCAGGAAGTCGTATCGCTTCTCAGACGTTGCCCGAAGACCGTCAAACCGCAAATCACTATCTGCGTGATTACTTCATCGCCTATCAGATGTACTTGCCCGAAGAAATCGGTCCAGGCAAGTATCGTTTGCGTTTGACGATGGAAGATCTGAACGGGAAGAAATACGGTCAGTCCGAGATACCCTTCGAAATCAAACGCTGATCGCTCCGCGACATCCGGTCTGGCGATTCTTCTCCGGGATTGTCTAAAGTCGCCACCAGAAGGTGCCGACACGGAACGTCGGCGTCCGCCCCGTTTCAAGTGACAGGATGCCACCCGGATGCGAAGCAAACTGCTTTGTCTCGTCGTCGTGGCGTGTCTCGGCTTGGTCTCCAGCACGGCATCCGCCCAAGCCAACGGCTCATCGTCGCTGGTCACTCGAGCGCCCATCCGTCTGCCTGGCGAGGAGCAGTTCGACGCGGGCCGTGTTCTTAACCTCGAAGACGGTCCGGTCAACTTTCTGACTGCGGGACCCGAGCACTGGACCAGCCCGGAAGGCATGGCGGGCAGCATTCAAATCATGTTGATGCTGACGGTGCTTTCGTTAGCCCCCGCGGTTCTGCTGATGACGACCTGCTACGTCCGCATCATCATCGTCCTGGGGCTGCTTCGGCAAGCGATCGGCTTGCAGTCGCTGCCACCCAGCCAAGTCATGACCAGTCTGGCCTTGTTCTTGACGCTCTTTGTCATGGGGCCGGTCTGGGCGCGCGTCTACAACGAAGCGGTTATCCCCTATACGGATCCCGACGTCGAATTGTCTTTGGAGGACGCCTTTTACGCAGGCGTGCTGCCGATTCGCCAGTTCATGCAGCGTCAAATCGACGTCGCTGGTAACGATGATGACGTGATCTTGTTCCACACCTACATGGCTCCCGATGGGCCGCCACCCTCAACGTACGAGGAAGTCCCCCTTCGCGTGCTCTTGCCAGCGTTCATTCTCAGTGAGCTCAAGACTGCGTTCCTGATGGGCTTTCAGATCTACCTTCCATTCCTGATTGTCGATTTGGTCGTCGCCAGCGTGACAATCTCCATGGGCATGTTGATGTTGCCGCCCGCGGTGATTTCTTTGCCCTTCAAGCTCTTGTTGTTTGTCTTGGTCGATGGCTGGAATCTGGTCGCCGGCATGTTAATGAAAAGCTTCGGAACCATTGCGCTCACATGACTGATCCTTCCAGTGCCGTTGACCTGGTCCGCGAGACGCTGTTGGCCGCCGTGGTCATCGCCGCTCCCATCCTGCTGGTCGGGATGGCTGCGGGGTTGGTGATCGGCCTGATTCAAGCGTTGACACAGATCCAAGACCAAACCGTCTCGTTTGTTCCCAAGATATTGTCGATGGCGGCTGTCTTGGTCGCTTGCCTGCCATGGCTTTTGTCCCGCATGGTGGAATTCACCACGCGGGTGCTCGGCGATGCGGGCGCCTTGAGCGGAATGTAGCATGCCTGACTTGGCGCAATGGTTGATCGATCACCTCGTGCTTGGCCTACTCGTGCTGACGCGTTTGGGCGCCCTCTTGATGGCGATGCCCGCCGTCGGCGTGGGCGTACCGCGGCGGATTCGGCTGTTTCTTGCCGTCGCTGTGACCGCATTGCTCCTACCCGTCTTGGATGCCCACGCGAACACAGCCAACCTGCCCACGACATCCAACCTGATTGAATTGGCCATCGCGGTGGCCCGTGAAGGCTTGGTCGGCATGCTCATCGGCGTGACGGTCCAGGTCATCGTCACCGGGTTGCAGTTGGCAGGGGAGGCGATCACGAGCACCGGCGGCATGCAACTGGGCGATGCGATTGATCCCACAACGCAGAGCAGCATGCCGGCACTCGCTCGCTTGATCGGCATGTTGATCACCTCCGTGATGTTGATCGTCGGCGGCCACCGTTTGGTGCTGACAGTCCTGTTGGGGACGTTCACGCAAATCCCGGTTGGCCAGGTGGAGTTACCTGAGTCCATGTTGCATCTGCTTTTGTCAACGCTCGGCGGTGCGATGGCGGCGGGCATCCGCGTGGCGGCTCCCGTCATTGCCGCTTTGTTGCTGAGCAACTTGGTGACGGGTCTCATCAGTCGAACACTGCCGCAAATCAATGTCCTGGCCATTGGTTTGTCGATCAACTCGCTCGCGATGCTCGTGGTGTGTGCGCTTTCGATTGGCTCGGCAGCGTATCTGTTTCAAGATCAGCTGTCTGAGGGGATTGATCGACTCACGCGGATCTGGGAGCAGCCAGGCTGATGGCGGAGTCATCCGGCGATAAGAAGCATCTGCCGACGCAGCGGAAGCTGGACAAGGCGAAACAAGATGGCCAGATCGCAAAGAGCGCGGATCTGACGAGTGCGACGCTGTTGCTTGCGGCCCTGGCTACATTACGAATCATTGGCGGGCGGACGGCTGACGTGATCACACGCTCGCTGCGCCACGCAATGGATGAACCCTTGTTGGGCAGCTTCGATCATCAGACCGCGACCAACTACCTTCTGCGTCTGGCCTTGGTCGTTGCAACCGCCGCGGCACCCATTCTGATTCTGATGCTCTTCGGGGGCGTCGCTATCAACCTGGTTCAAACAGGGCTTATCCTTTCGCCTGGCAAGCTCCAGCCGAAGCTGTCCCATATTAGCCCGCTAAGTGGTGCCAAACGCATTTTCAGCCTGCGTGGTGTGATGCGGCTTTCCTTCGGACTCTTCAAGGTCCTTGTCATCAGTCTTGTCGCGTACGCGGCTCTCCGTATCCATCGGTCCGAAGTGCTTGCGATGGCTGCGATGAGCGTGCCGCAACTGGCCACTTCGATGTGTCGTGTCTTGCTCGGCGTCTGCCTTTGGATCGGCATCGGGTTGTTCATCTTGGCCCTGTTGGAATACGCGTTTCAACGCTGGAAGTTCCAGCAAGACATGATGATGACGGACCAGGAGGTTCGCGATGAGGCAAAAGAGACGGACGGGGATCCACAACTCAAGGCGAGACGGCGTCAAATCGCACGCCAGATCGCCATGAACCAGATTGGACAGGACGTGCCCAAGGCAGACGTCGTTGTCAGCAATCCAACCGAACTCGCCATTGCGATCCAGTACGATCCCAAGGTGATGCCAGCGCCCATCGTGGTCGCAAAAGGTGCCGGTGTGCTTGCGCAGCGGATTCGCCGCGTCGCACTGGAGAATTCGATTCCGGTGGTGGAACGAAAACCCCTGGCACAGGTTCTGTACAAGACCGTCGACGTGGGCGAAGAAATCCCACCGGATCACTATCAGGCCGTCGCCGAGGTTCTGCGTTACGTCTATCAACTGCAGGGCAAAGAGATTCCCAACGCCGCGTAGCTTCCAGAACATGGTGGAAGCCAGTGCTCTGTCAGCGGAGGACTGGATGATTTGAAGCAGTTGATCGAGCAAAAGAAGAAATGCCACTCGGAGCGCCCGAGCAGCAGCGAGAGGTTGTCTCGCCCTGGATCTGTGGCTTGGACTCTATGCCATTGTGGTTGGCGTTCTTCTGGGGCGGCATTCCTACCGTGTGATGAGCAAATGACGTGAGGATTTCGTTGCGATATCGACTCTCAACCTTGCTGCTGGTAGTCACTTTGTTCGCCATCGCTTGTTGGTGGTACAAGCAAATCTGGCCGAAGTGGGTCGCACAATCGTCGCTGGACGAAGGTCGGTAATGGTTCTGGTGCCCGTTGGCGTGTCTGGCCGAATCCCTTGTTTCTTGGACCTCGACACAGGTCGTGGATCTGTCCTCCCAACTCGGTTCACGACACTTTCTCCAACAGGGCCGTCGCTAACCAATGATGTTCTTGACTGGGCGCGTGCGCAAGGCTTCGATCTCTACGCGACGGCCAAACGCGTGCAAGACCGTGAGCACTGTGTTCTCCGAACGATTGAAACGGAAGCATTTGCAATCGCGTCGAGGCCCAAGCGAGGACGATTCAGCTTGCAAACGATAAAGCTGCATGGTGGATTGAACTTTAACAAGCTGGCACACCGGGATCCCGCAACCAAGCAGCTCGACTACGCCGCAAACGCGGAATTCATGTTCATCACCAGAGAAGGGACGGTGGGGACCCTTGATATTGGTGTGGAGCTAGAATTCGATGAAGACGGTCGTCTCGTTTCGATTGAACAGGACTTATTCCGTCATGAATCGGCCGGACACCTTATCGGGCGGCGTTTTGAAATGGCCTTTCTTGTGCCCGTCGACAACGAAGACTAATTCACATCCAAGCGTTCGCTGGACTACGCGTTGGCACTCGAGG
>JBCCYK010000047.1:0-31347 GCA_039189905.1 Planctomycetota bacterium | reverse complement strand
GGACGTCGAACAGCTCCTCGTCGTCGTCTACCATATCGATGTCGAGGATCGACTCTGGTGAGCCCGCTGCGGGCTCACCTTCCACGTCGCGCTCCATGACCCGCTCGACGGCTTGATTGAGGAAGTTGATGACGATCAGCGCATCGAGGGCCGAAGTTCTGGTATCACCATTGACGTCGTAATACCTTTCGACAACTTGGGCAAGCTCTCGAAGCAAGCCGTTTGCGTTCTGACTCAAACGATTAATCACGGTCAACGCATCCAACGCGGACACGCGCCCGTCGTTGTTCACGTCCATCGGGAGAGCCGGGTTCTGGCGTGAATCCGCGTCTACCTCATCCTGATCGATTGACTCCTCAGCGTCGACATCTGGTTCCACCGGCTGATTGCCCGAATCCTCGTCCTCCATGAGTTCGTCACCTTCGCCGGACTCGCGGTCGTCCGACTCATCTTCGTCGTCGGAATCACCTTGGTTGCTGTCGTCGGAATCCGACTCCTCTTCCCGCTCGTCGTCATCGAAGCCTACGTCATCGCACTCCTCATGGACGGCTTCCTCCTCATCAATGTCGCCGTCATCAAACGTTTCGTCTTCATATTCTGATTCCTGTTCGTCTCCCTCTCCTTCCGTGGGCTCTTCCGTGTCGAGTTCCTCACCGCCTTCCTCTTCTGTGTCTTCCTCAAAGCCCTCATCGTGCTGACACTCTTCATCGACATGTTCCCCATCCTCGCCGTCGTCGTGGAGTTCCTCCGCATCGCCAGTGGATTCGTCCCCGTCCTCATCCAGCTCAGCTTCCTCGTCGTCCTCCAATGATTCGTCTTCGCCTTCTTCGTTGGCAGAATCGTCGTCTGGCTCTTCCAGCTCATCTTCCAAGTTCGCGTCACAATGATCCTCCTCACCTTCCAGATCCTCCTCCCCATCGAATTCCTCTTCCTCGATGAGCACGTTCTGCCAATACGCATCCCGTTCTGGTGGGAAGTTTTCGAACGGCTGAGGAACGCTTCCGACCACACCTCCTTGCACACCCGGCTCCATCATGGCGTCCTCCGACGTCACCCGATCCGAGAAGGAGATCCCGAACTGCCGTTGAAGTTCCGCATTGCTGAGTCCGACCAATTCAGTGGGAACATAGCGTGAAAGTTCTGACCCATCGGGGACGGGGACAAACCCGGGATCCTGCGCGTTGAAGTAAAGCCCAACTGGATCCATGCCTGGCATTCCGAACGTGATGCGGTCCTTCTGAAAGACTGCGGGAACATGGATCAGTTGGGGTTCGTCGAAGAACTCTTCCTCGATGCCAAAAAGCCCGCCAGCGATGCCGAGATCGAAACTGGCATCCATGTCGATGTTGACGCGCTCCGTCTCAGAATCGAGTGTCGTGGTGAGAGGCTGAAACTGAACGTTGCGAATGCTTAGATCGCGTGGGTTGGTGTCGGGAACGTTGATCCGCAGGTCTGTGGGAGCCGAAATCTCAGCACCATCGATGGACGCCAGGCCTTGCCGAGGCGCGGCTATGCCAACTTGGTATCCGTCGACCTTGAGGTCCTTAAGCGTGAAGTTATTCTGGTTCGCAAAATGATCCAGCTTGATCCCGATCGACCCTTCCAGTCCCGTGCCCATGATGTCGATGTTGTGGAACGTGAGGCGGCCCGAGTAAGGGGCATTGATGCCGACCTTGGAGACGTTCCATGCCTTGAAGTTTGAGAAGGTCGACTGCAGTGCCTCCTCATAACTTTGCGGGACATCGGCCAAGAGGCCCCGCTGCACAAATTCCGCATCGTTGTCGTCGCGATTATCGGTGTGCAAGTAGTAAATATTGAGCCCCTTTTGTGCGTTGTAGGCCGTGTTCCCATCAAAGCTTGGCACCGGGACCTGCTTCGGACGCACCATCGCGTCGGTCGAATCGATCAGATCACCGTTGGGAAGATTTGCGGCGGACACCAGCCGCTCCCCCATTCCCTTTTCGACCAAGCCGAGCGCCCAGTAGATGTAGGCATGACCGCTGGCACCCGAAACCACGTTATCTTCAACCCGCACACCCGGACCATGAAACCAGAAACCATCGCCTTGCCAACCGAAGTCTTGTGTCGCCACGCGAGCATCGGGTTCTTGCTCGGGATCGAGTTCCTGATCGGCCGGGTTGGGGTTGCCGTTTGCGTTCACGGTGCGAATCGCAATGTTGCGCAGGAACGATCCGACTTCGTCACCGGCTTCCGTGTTGTAGGCCGCACCGGCGACGTTGTGAGACACGTTTTCAATGAAGTCGACGTTGGAGGAGTGGTTCACATAGGCCCACCCTGGGTCGTCACGCACAACTGACCCTTGGACACGTCCAGGATCGCCAGCAGCACCTCCGCGATGGAAGTGGACAGAGTAACGTCCACGGACGTTGAAGCCACCAAGGTCCTCGACTTCGGTCAACTCAGTGCCCACGGACTCTTCTGAACCACTGATCAGCCGCCAATCGTTGAGCTCGATACTCTTGTCGGTGCGGCCCAATCCTTCGAACGAGGCAAAGCGAACATCCACGTCGTTCGTGTGCATGAACATGACATGCCCACGATGGCGCGCCTCCGTATTCTCGGATTCCAAAATGACATTGCGGGTCAGATTGGCGACGTGGACTTGCAGTTCTGGCCTTGGCGCGATGTGATCCATCAGGAGCGGTTGCTCCTCAAATGAGATGACACGCCCGTCGATGCCCGTGATCGTGACCACTTCATCACCACTGGGGTCATTGGGGTCCACGCCCGCAACCGTGATCTGGTCGCCGACTTGCCAGCCGACCGGCTCCGCGCTCAGCTTGATCTGCGTCGACCCTTCAATGGCACCACTCTCGGCTCCCGCGGCGAGGGTCTCGAATGATGCTTTGGCCGCGCCATGGATGGTTGTCTTGCCATGCAGCAAGGCACCTCGGCTCAGGAGAGTCGGATCCCAACTCCGGTCGATCGCACCGTCGTCCGCGAACACGATCCGTGCTGTAAAGCCTTCTTCCACCGGTTCGCTCGAAGATCCCACCATCAAATGCCCGGTCATCGACGTGACCAGGGTGTCAACGCGCAACTGGGTGTTTCGATCCGTGGCAAAACTGAGCGTGCCATCAACGCGCAATGTTTTGATTTCCGGCGTGAACTCCCCATCGACTGTCACTTGCAGGCCCGTCGGGATCACGACATGGGCCGCGTCGGTCGGCACTTCACCGTCGCGCCATGTTTCCGGATCCGACCACACACCCGTTTGTTGAGCCACATGTGTGGCCTGATCCATGGGGACCAAGTCCAGGACCGCCGTATGACCTCCATGGTTCATTTCATGCGAGTGCACGAAGCTCACATCGTGTTGATGCATCTCCATCGTCGATATCACGGCGGGCTGATCGCCCATGGCCATGATGTCACCGGCAAGCAATTGCCGCGTCTCCAATGCCTGCAATAACGCACGACGGTTGCGTAGCCGTCGCGCAGCTCGATGACGCTTGCTCTCGCGACGGGCGGTCTTCCAAAGGCCTCGACGATGGGCTAAACGCGACATGATGACGTTCCTTCCTGCCGCCGTCGACGCGACAGAATCTGGGGAGAAGCGCGCGTTCACTGCTTGTGGCAAGAACGCCAGAGAAAAGAGAGGGGGTCAGCGAGGACTCTCGCCTCTCTCTATTGAACGCCCGGAATCGAGTCTTACAGCGTTTCTCGCATTTGCTTCGAATTCGAAGCAGGTCGCCGCCTATTCCGCTGTCGCTGGTCGCAGGTTGACCCCCACTTCCGGATTCAGCTCCCTGAGTTGGTTTCTTTCGCTGCCAGCCTGTTTGGTCAGCTCAAACGCGTCGTAGAGCTGGCCGATCGCCGTTCGAGCTTCAAACCGCAATCGTTCCCCATCCACTTGGATCACCTGATACAGCTGGGTGTCCTCTGCCACACGTCTCATGAATGAAGACCTAGCATGGTGGTACATCTTGGGACCGCTCACGGACACCACATAGATGGTTCCATTTTTGCGGTCCTGTTTCTGTAACCCGGTGCGCAGGTTTTGCTCGTCGTGACCTGCTGTCGCGTCATTTGCAACGGCGGTGAGTCCTTCGCGGCCATTCTGTTCGTCGGGAACTTCGAAACCGGTCCTCCCATAGGTGTGGTCATGCCCTTGCAGAACAAGGTCCACACGGTGCTTGTCAAAGATCGGTTTCCAAAGGGCTCTCAGTTCCGCGTTGTCACGCCCTCGCCCCGTCGAGTAGATGGGATGGTGAAACGTGCAGACGACCCACGGACATTCGTTGGCGGAGAGAACACGGTCCATCCAGACCGCTTGGGTTTCATGCATCCGGTTGCTGTCGAGTGCGATGATCCTGAGGTTGTGGTAGGTGAGCGTGTAGCACGTTTCCTCCAAGCCGGGTGGTCCGTTCTCGGCAAATGTGAACGTCCGTCTCCAATGATGCGACAGTCGACGCGTTTGATCATCATCCTTGGCCTGTTCGTGATTGCCGGGAACAGCAATGACTGGAATCATGGCGTTAAGCCAAGCCCCAGCGCCAAACCACTCGCCCCATTCACCATCACTTTCGGCGCGATTGACCAAGTCGCCGGCATGCAGGAAAAACGCCGCTTTGGGCGCGTCTCGAAACGCCTCCCGGACAACACGCGACCATTTCGACCGGACATCGTTTTGTGCATCGCCAAAGTACACGAACGAAAATGGTTCCACGTTCGCTGCGGCCGTTCGAAACTGAAGCCATTCGCTCCAATTCGTTCCATCACCAACACGATAGGCGTAGGTCTTGCCGGGCAGCAATGAGCCAAACGTGACGCTGTGATAGCGAGCCAGGCTAAGATCGGTTTTCAACGTCTCGGAAGCCGCGACCAAAGACGCGGCATCTTTGGGAAAATCGGGACCGGCTTTTGCGAGAGCGATCTCCGCGATCCCCGTTTCGACATCCATCGACGTGCGCCAAGTGACGGATTGCGACGTTCGCGAGTCACCGCTCAGCGTCAACACGACGCGGTCGGGGATTGCCGACGGGGCGTACATCTCGGCACGCCCCACCCTCTTGACGGCATGGTGAGTGTGATCGTCACTGTCGTGAGCCACGACGGATGCCCGCGAGATGCAGCAAACTGAGACCAGGACAAAAGCTCTCAGAGCGGGAATCAGCTCGCCTTGGTGGCAAAGGGTGGGCCGGCTCGCGAAATCGGGCTTCTCTTGTTTCATTTGGGACTCAACGAGCTTTATAAACGAGCGAACTGGCGGCGTTGGATGACAACACGGCTTCGAAGTGCCCCGCGTCCTATCATGTTCTCGACTGGGAAAGACGTGACCGACCGTCACTTGTGTGGCACGCTACCATAACTCAAAAAGATGTCTGCGCATCGTGCCGCGAGTGAGCGTCACGATTGACGGAACGGAGGCTCTGCCAGACCCGCGGGCATCCCGCTTACGTTGGCGGTGCCGTCGGTCACTCGCGGATCGTCCAGATTTGAGATCACTTGGCTCTACATTCTCGAGACGGAACTGGCAACATGTCGATCTACGGGGTGACCGCAGCAAGTGGCAAGTTGGGATCGCAGGTTGTTCGTGCCATGAAGTCGTTGGTTGGGAGTGACCGAGTCGTCGGCTTGGCCCGGACGCCAACGAAAGCGACTTCGCTCGGGGTGGAAATCCGACCCGGTGATTACGAATTGGTTCCAGAGCTGGAGGAATCATTGAGAGGAATCAAAGGTTTGCTTCTGGTTTCTGGCATGGACGCGCCCGAAAAACGCATTGGCCAACATCGAAACGTGATCCATGCCGCCAAGTGTGTGGGAGTGAAGCGAATCGTCTACACCAGTATCCAAGGACACGAGGAAGGAAACGCGTTTTCACCGATTGTCCAGAGCAATCGCGAAACAGAGCGAGACGTTCGCGAGAGCGGTCTCGAATGGGTGATCGGTCGCAACGGCATCTACATCGAACCGGACACGGAATACATCGAGTCTTACAAGGAGAACGGAGAGATCGCCAACTGCGCGGGTAGCGGGAAGTGCGGCTACACGACCAGGGATGAACTCGCTAACGCGTACGCAAAGATGCTTACGGAAGACTCACATGTGGGTAACACGTACAATCTTCACGGCGAAGCCATCACGCAGACTCAACTGGCGAGCTACCTCAACGTGGCCTTCGGAACAAAACTCCAGTATCGAAGCATCTCGGTTGCAGCGTTCCGAGAAGATCGAATCGCGGCACTCGGCGAGTTCTTGGGAACCGTGATTGCAGGGATCTACGAGGGAATCCGAGATGGCGCCGTCGACAACGTCAGCCATTATCGGGCTGCGGCAGGACGCGAGCACTATGACTGGCAAAGCTACTTTGCTAGCCTTCCAAGTGGATTGAGCAGTACCTCAAGGAAGCGAAAATGAAGAATGTCTTTGTAATCAACGCACACGAGGAATACGAGTTCGCTAAGGGTCAACTCAACGCGACCCTCTCTGACATGGCCTTGGAGCATCTGGCCGCCTCCGGTTACAAAACGCAACAAACCACGATGAAGGACGACTGGGAAGTCGATACGGAGATCGAAAAGCATCTCTGGGCCGACGCGGTCATCCTTCAATCGCCCGTGAATTGGATGGGCGTGCCGTGGAGTTTCAAAAAGTACATGGATTTCGTCTACTCGTTTGGGATGGACGGTCGGCTTTGCCAAGGAGATGGACGCACTCGAAGCGACGCGAGCAAACAGTACGGGACGGGGGGATCGCTCGCGGGCGCGAAGTATATGTTGTCGCTCACACTCAACGCTCCTAAAGAGTCCTTTGACGAGTCCGCACAGGTTTTTCTTTGGGGGCATGTCCATCGACGACCTGTTTCGGCCGATGCACTTGAACTTCGCTTTTTTCGGGATGGAGCCCTTGCCGACGTTCGCTTGCTACGACGTGATGAAAAACCCGCAAGTCGAGTCGGATTTCGAGAGCTACCGTGAGCACCTTGCCGCGTGTTTCCCGGAATTGAACGATGAGTCGTCGTAGAAGGGCTGTGGCGCCCCGCGTTCGGCGAACGCGGCGACTGGCGTCGAGCACTCCGTGCTCGGATCCGTAGGCGTTAACAAGGACTCATACGCAGCTGCGCTTATGCGCGTCCGGATATCAGGTGAACAGAGGCGGACTTCCACACGGCTCCGTCGCGATATGAGGTCGCGAACCGTTTGGCTAGCAATCGCTTGCCTTCTTCCAATGCGGCTTCGCCGTGCTCGGCCAAGGTTTGCCCGATACCGAAAGAAGACAGGGCAAAGTTGGCCGCCTCCTCGGCGGACAAGGCGCCGCCCATGGGAAGCTCACCGACCCAGTTCTGACAACCGATATCGCGGAATCCCACTCCTTCCAAAATGGGCAACAGCGCCGCCGCGTTCTGGTAGCGGAACGGACCGGCCGAGCCGGGCTCGTCTGGCGGCAGTTCGATGAGGCTGCCAACAACGTCCATGATGGTAGAACTCCAGGCATTGCGCTCGGGCTCCGCCCAGACGGCAAATGTGAATCGCCCATCTGGTACCATCCACCGTCGCAGGTTCGCGAATGCCCTTTCTGGGTTTTCGAAGAACATGACTCCAAAGCGGGAACACAGCCGATGGTACATGGGCTCGGCGGGCACCCAAGTCTCGACATTGGCCACCTTGAAAGTCACCGGGATATGTTCGTGTTCGGCTTGCGCCGCAGCTGTCTCGACCATCACAGGCGCGACGTCAAATCCCTCCACAGTCGTCCCCGCGGGCGCGAATCGCTGCATTTGCATGCTGAAGTCGCCCGCACCACAACCCACATCCGCAATACGATAAGGCGCGTCAAGTTGGAGTGCTTCCATGAGCGGTCCATTGACGGGCCGGAGCATCGCTTCCAATCTCTCGTGATGGGCGCACCATGTCACGCTCCGATTCTCAATCCAATCCTGGGCCGTATGTTTCACTTCGGGTTCCTTGTCTGTTGAGCGAATGAAATTTCCAGACTTGAGGGCGGCATCCATGTATCGACGTAAATTCACGCAGACCGCGGTCGTAGCGCCGCTGCTCCATTTGATGGCCCCGCATGACGTGCGCGCTGACGCCCCCGAGACGATGCTTGAGACCATGCCCGACTATGAGAGTATTGGCTGTCGGCTCGTACAACAGTCGACTCCCAGGGGCGACGGCTACTACTTCCCCGCTGAATGGCAGGAGCATGAGTTCACCATCATGGTGATGCCGCCACCCCAGAATTGGAAGGGCTCGGGGATTCCTCTTCACAGAGTAAGACGCCAATGGGCAAACATCGCCAACCAGCTCGCCGAGTACGAACCGGTTCTGATGGTCGTCCGTCCGGAGGATCGACGAGAGGCAAGACGGGTGCTCGCTGGGAGTATCGAGCTGATTGAGTTCCCGATCAACGATGGCTGGTCACGTGACAGCGGTCCGATGTTCGTGGTGGATGACCATGGGAGCCGACGGGTCGCGGGGTTCACGTTCAATGGCTGGGGTGCCAAGTTTCCGCCCTATGACGATGATGCAATGCTCAAAGCTCGACTGTGCAAGCATCTGGACACGGCCCTCTACCCCATCGATTTTGTGCTCGAAGGCGGTGCTGTCACGCTAGACGGGCAAGGCACGCTCATCACGACCGAACAGTGCTTGCTTCACCCAAAACGCAACGCAAAGCACGATAAGAAGGCGGTTGAGCAGATCCTCCATGATGCCTTGGGCACACGGAAGGTCATCTGGCTGTCGAAAGGGCTGGAGCCAGACCCGGTGACGGATGGGCACGTTGATGGGATCTGTGCCTTCGTCGGCCCGGCCAGTGTGATGCTTCACACGACTCGGGATCGTCGCGATCCAAACTATCCAATCTGCCAGGATGCCAAGCGGAGGCTACTCGCAAGCACAGACGCTCAGGGTCGCAAGCTGGAAGTGATCGAAGTGCCGCTGGATGGCGAGCTTTCCCATTTGAACTTCTCCTTTGCCAACGGGGCAATCCTGGTTCCCGTTACGGGTGATCCAAGGCAAGACGATCGGCCGATGGGTGTGATGATGGATGTCTTCGGCGAAGACTACGACGTGATTGGTGTCGAAGCCAACGTTCTCGCTGAGGGCGGCGGAGGCATCCATTGCATCACCCAGCAAGTCCCGCGCGTGTGACCCATCGGCATGCGAGGCCCTCACTTGCAAGGGAGGCAAACCCAGATTATTTCGCCACGCTGGTGCTTTCGCGAGCAATGTGACGCGCCAGTTCCTCCAAATCGATCCGTTCGTCGGCGTTCTGGTCGATCTGAACAAGGTCGGATTGTTTCAAGTATCCCTTGCCGCCGTCCCCTTCCTCTCGAAGCTCGCTAGGTGAGATCTTTTGGTCTCGATTGGAATCGTGACGCTGCATGAGTCGCTTCGCTGCTGAGGCATGTTGCGCGGAATAGCCCATGGCTTCCCTTCGTTTTGAGAGCTCTTCTTCGATCTCCGATAACTTGACCTCTCCATCCTTGTTGGTGTCGAACTCCAAAATCATTTCGGCGTGCTGGGGAACGTTTGATTTGATTGCTTCAATTTCGCTCGTGCTCGCCTTGCCATCAAAGTCATTATCAACGGGGCGCATCAACGAACGGGACGCAAGCTGGTCCTGATTCGAGATGCCCAACTCGATTCGATGCTTGGCAAGGAGCGTGGCCAACTCCATCAAAGAGAGACTGCGGTCTTTGTCTTCGTCATAAGAAGCGGGGCTCTTGGGAAATTGGTACTGCGTCCATTCGTCCTCATCCAGCTTCCCATTCCTGTTGGCATCAAAACGATTCCGGATCTTAATCGCCCAGCCCTGATCGACGCCAACAATCCCGACGGCGGCTCGGACCTCCCGCCGAACAGCGAACTCGGCCGTCAATTCCTGGAGCGTCAAAATCCCATCGCGGTTCACATCAATTTGATCCGGATCTTCCGGCCATTCCAACGTGATTTCAGACGGGTCAATCTGACCATTGCCGTTTCGGTCTCTCAATCGCATGGTTCGCTCGGCCACCGTACGATCGATCTCCTGCACGCCCGCCTCTTCGCGAGTGTAAGCAAATCGAATCGCAATCTCGAGATGCGTGAGCCTGCCATCACCGCTGATGTCGAATTGCCTGGCCGACCGTGCCCAGGTCAAATTCGTTTGTTCCTGAGCGTCGAGCGAGCCGTTGTCATCGACATCGCAAAGCGACAGGGCCTCCGCCGAGTCTTTCAGATCGGCCTCGATCAGTGTGAGATCGAAGAACTTGTTCGTGGACAGCAGCTGTGCGGGTGATCGTGTGGCAATCATGGCAGCCTGCGAAAGCACAAAGGCCGTGTAAAGAAACAGTGTCGAGCCAGCAACCGGGCTGATTTCCTTCATGAGTGTTGCGACGGATCTGGAGAAGAGGAAGTGAAGGACCGTCTCAAAGTCTACCAGATGCTCTTCTGGCACATTCGCCAACTGTTGAAACACTTCCTGGTGCTTCAACAGCCAGTGGTTTTCGCGCATAGAACCGGTCTTGTAGCGAAAGTCGCCAACGGCTTCTCGGTTTACTCATAACCCGATGCGTTGGCGAGGCGTGGTTCGACATTGATCCCGTTTCAAGGAGTCCTCGCTTACGCTTCGGGTTGTGACTTCGATTTAATCGACAAGCGGAAACTCACCTTTCTCTGATCACGGCGGTTGAGTGACTGTTGGGTCATTCCAGAAAGGCGCCAGCGTTGTCGAAGTCATTGGACAGACGCACTTGCATTGGGTTCAGGTCGCCACTCTCGAAGCGGTCCAAGACGTCCCGATCGCTGGGACGAATGCCTTGTATCGAAGACACGTCTTCAAACCAGTCTTGATTGCTGAGATCACGCAGATGAGGAACCGTCTTGGCGGGCATGTCTTCAGCGCCGAGGAGCTTGAGAATTGTCTCCGGGAAGCGGTTTTCAACGCCCTCCCATGCTACTGCCGTGATCGACTCAGGAACGTCGTGGACATCGAAAACGATGCAAAACGCATCCGACGCGCAAAAGAGGTTTCTCTCCGCCGAGATCCTCCACCGTCTGCGTCTCATTTCCCCGGACATCATCAGGTTCGATGATCCCACAAAGGTATTGTGTTCCAAATGCAGGCTGGAATCCCCGTCCCCCGCCAACTGAAGTTGCGTTTCACTCGCGACCACGTTGTTGTGGAGACTCAGCGTGTTCCCGCGCATAGGCTCCCAGCGAAACGCGATGCTTGGATGGAAGAGCACATTGCACTGGTTGAGTTCCGCATTGCTTTCCAGAAAGTGAAGGCCAAGGGTCTCCGCTTCGCAATCGAATGAGCAGCTGGCTGCCAAGAACGATCCGTTATCGACAAGGATGCAGGAACGGTCTTCCATTTCGTACCCGGCTCGATCCAACCAAAGGAATTCCACGCTCAGCTCGCGCAACTCCAGATGGCAGTCCACGGCAGTGATCGCGTGTTCGGCGTCGTCCAAAGCGAACACAACGCGGGTGTCGGACCGGCGGGCACCGATCAAAGTCACGTCACGATTCTCCAACTCGATGGACGGCAATTCAAATTCACCCGGCCCGAGATGGATGAGCAGTTCGCTCTCGGATTCAAGCAGCACGTCATGCAGTTGAGCAGGGTCGGTGACTTCCATGGCGACGTGCTCTTCCTCATGCGGTGCATCTACCGGGAAGCCATCATGGGCGGGCCGTGAAAAACGACTCCCAGTCTCGCTTGGGAGCGCTGCGTTAGAAACCGTCTGACCTCCCCCTGATAGCGGGCGTTTCCAGCTTGCCAGGCCCACTCCCAATGTCATGAGCAAGATCAGGATGGATCCCGCAAGCATCCAAACGCTTGCATACCGCTGGGACCTACGCGGCGCTCTACGTTCAGAGGTACCGTCGTGGGCAGCGTTGCGTCGTGGGGCTGTCTTGATCTCGATCACCGGTGCTGACTGCGCGTGCGCACGATGCGCAGAGATGCACGTCGCGACTTCCGCTGCGGATTGCACACGTTTGGTGGGGTCTTTCTCTAACAAGCCGTCAACAAGGCTTGAGAACCAATTGGGAACACCTTCCTCGAGCAACGTGAGTTGAAGATGCGGCGCTTCGCGAACCTTCTGGAGCGTCGTGATCATCGAATCACCCGCGAAGGGCGATTGCCCGGACATCAGGTAATAAAACACGCTCCCCAAACTAAAGAGGTCACTGCGATGATCGATCCGCCCAAGCGAGGTGTCGAATTGCTCGGGCGACATGAACTCCGGCGTTCCAATGAGCAGTCCCGATTGTGTCAACGCCTCCGTCTCCAGCGTGCGTGCCAGACCAAAGTCCGTGATCTTCACTGTGAGCGACGCGTCCTGAAGCAGGATGTTGCCGGGTTTGATGTCCCGGTGCTGAATCCCAGCGGCGTGCGCGGCGCTGAGCCCTTCCGCAATTTGCCGCGCGATCTCGAATCGCTCGGTTTGGGACATTCCGCCTGCTTTGAGCTTCGTACTGAGTGGGCTACCCTCCACGTACTCCATGACCAGGTACGGCAGGTCGCGACATTCGCCAACCGCGTGCACGGTGACCACGTTGGGATGATTGATCGCCGCCGAGGCACGCGCCTCGCGCTGGAAACGCGTCGATGACAGGGGATCTGCCAATAAGCTCGGCGACATTAACTTGATCGCGACCTTGCGATGGAGTTTGCCATCGACAGCAAGAAACACGGCTCCCATCCCGCCGCGTCCAAGACACTCTTGGAGCGTGAACTCAGCAATCAATGGGTATCCCTGATCTGACACGCGTAGCGAAAGCCAAGGTTCCAGATCCCCCACAAATCGGCCTGCGTGATCCTCATTCCCCCTTGGACGCCACTTCTTGATGTGATCGAGATGACTCCTCAGTCGCCTGGAAGCCTCGAACGTTGTCTCCGCAATCCAGTCAGCGGGCACCAAGCCCGTATCGAATCCAGCAAGAAGACGCTGGCATTCCGTGCAACCTTCGACGTGGGCCGACACGTCGATTTCTTCCTCCGCGTTCATCTCGCCCGCAACAAAGCGTCGCAGCTCAGATCTGCTAGGGCACTCAGGCATGTATCCAGCTTCCCGTCATTTCCAAGCAATAGATGGCCCGTTGTCGGGTCCTGACCGATCGGCCGATGACGGAAAGTCCATCGTGTCGTCGATTCGCGAAATACGTTCGCGGATCCGCTTCAAGACACGGTTCTTCGCGACGTAAACCGCGCCGACCGTCATGCCCAACTGGTCCGCGACGGAAACCGGTTTGGCGGCGTCGACGGCTGTCATCCAGAACGCCAACCAGGTTGATTCCGCAAACTCGCTTTTGACTCGATCGCTGGCCCAGCGGAAAACCTGCTTCTGATATTCGATTTCCCAGGCCGGATCAGCTTGGTCGGCGGGAATCTCATTCAATTGCCGCAAGAGCGTTGTATCGCCGGTGCCGATCAAGCCACGCTTGGCGACCTGAAAACGCTTTATGAGGACGCGTCGCGTGATGAGGAACAACCAGCTTCGAAAGCGTCCGACCGTTGGATCGTATTGGAATCGACCAATGGATTGCGCAACCTCGCGCAGCACGTCCTGTGCGAGGTCCGCCCCGTCAGCATCCTGCAACCCCCTATGACGTCCATACCGATAAATCACGGGCCCATAGATGTCCACAAATTCGGACCAAGCCTCGGTGTCATCGTGATCGCGCAGGCGATTCACCAGCGAAGCACGGGTGGTCTCGGCAAAGTTCATGAAGACAAGCCATGCAAGCAAGGACTCTCAATCAGTACCATACTAAGCGGTAGGCCGTGCATCGACTAGTTTTGACCGCCTCGATTTGCGCTCACATTGTGGTACCGTCGGGGAATGTTTCTTGGGAAAAAATGCGAAGCCTTTTGTAAGGGTTGGTTTTGACGTGTCAATGAAAGGGTGTGATGTTGTTTCGCTACGCTGCGGTTTTCCCCCGATGAAGCTCTTTGCTGCCGTTTCTGCTTTCGCTTTCGCGTTCGCCCTTGGCACGGTCAGCCGTGGAGTCGCGCAGGAACTCGAGCGTGACGTGCCCTTGGAGAGGCTTGGGGAAGAAACGCGAGAACTGACCGAGGAACAGGATAAGCTTCGTGAGCGTCTCCGTGAATTGGACCGCGAGCGCGCCTTCATTCTGGATGAGATCGAACTTGTAGAACTGCAACAGGATGTGACGAAGCGGCTCGAACAGCTGGAGCGAGCCCTCTTGCGGCGATCCAACAACGAGCAAGACTTGGAGCGTCTGCAGGCTGAAGCGGAGGACGCGGAACGGAAGCTCTTCACCCTGGATCAGCTGCGTGCCTTGCGAGAATTAGAACGAGAGTTCGAGGAGCAGCGTTGGTATCTTCGTGAGCTTGGATTTGAGGAAGCAGACGCGATTGCGGTTCAACTTGGCAGCATCCGAAAGCAATCCAAAAGATTGGATGACGCAAGGAAGTCCTGGTTCCAGGCCGAAAAAAGGGAAGCACTCCGAGGACCACCTTCTGAGGCCGATGCGATTCGGCTGGAAAATCAGATTGAAAGTCACTTCGAGCTCATCGATCTGCTCTGGGAATGGATCGCTGCGATTGAAGCCGAGGAAGCGTCGGAAGCACGACAGTTACGGCGACAGGTAAAGTCACGCCTTGCATCATCTCCCCCGCCGAATCGGGCTCTCAGGTCCATACAAGAAAGCAAGCTTGATCCCGTAGACACCATCGAGATCAGTGAAACGACGTTGGCACGATTCAGTCATGCCACCTTGACGGCAGACGTGGTGCCTCTGCTTCGCACGTTTTGCTTCGAGTGCCATCGCCGGGAAGCATCGCTGGGTGACCTCGATCTGGAATCACTGGTCGCCGCGAAACCCTTGGTTGCCAATCGCGACAAGTGGCTCCATGTGATCGCTCACAGTAAGAATCATGTGATGCCCCCAACCGGCAGCGTGCAGCCGACGCAAGCTGATCGAGAGAAGCTCGTCCTCTCGTTACACAATTTGATCCATCGGTTTGATTACAGCCAGGTGAAACATCCAGGCTATGAAGCCACCCGGCGGCTGACGCACGTGGAATACGACAACACGGTCAGTGATCTTTTTGGGACTCCCGTGACGGTCGCGGGTCGCTTCCCAACGGAGCTGGCTGGGCAGAGTGGATTCGATAACAGTGGCAACACGCTGTTTCTGCAACCGACCTTGATGGAACGCTACTTGACGGCGGCGGATGAGATTGTCGAGACACTGCTACCGCCAGAACCGCTCACTGGCTCTCAAGTTGCAGCGACGGAGTCTGTTTTCTTCGAGCAAGCCGCCACACCCGAAGAAGAAATCGCGGTCGCACGTGGGATCCTCGAACGCTTCGTGTCACGCGCCTATCGACGTCCCCTGGATCCCGTTGAGAGACGTGGGCTTGGAAAACGCTACCAGGCTGCGAGAGAGGCAGGCAGTGACCATGGCGATGCGATCCGGGCGATCATTCGCCAGACCTTGATCTCTTCTCACTTTCTCTTGCGTTTCGAAGCCTTCCCGGGCGGGACAGGCGACCACCGCATCAGCGACTGGGAACTGGCGAGCCGGCTCTCCTATTTCTTGTGGTCATCGATGCCGGACGATCGTCTCTTTCAATCAGCCGAGCAAGGAAGGTTGCGTGATCCACGCGGGCTACGCGCGGAGGTGGATCGGATGCTGGTGCACCCACGTGCGAAGTCGCTGGGATCGCAATTCGCAGCGCAATGGCTGGGGTCCCAGCATGTTGGCACCCGCGTGCGGCTTGATCCCATCGACAACCCATGGTGTACCGAATCATTGATGCAGGCGATGCGCGATGAAACCGCGTTGTTCTTCCACTCCCTGATCACGGATAACGCTTCGATTCGACAGCTCGTGGATGCGGACTACACCTTTCTGAACGCGGAACTGGCGCAGCACTACGAGATGAAAGGCGTCGAAGGCCAGGCAATGCAACGCGTGACGCTGCGTGATGCAACGCGAGGCGGCGTGTTGGGGCACGGCAGCATTCTGGCGGCGACGTCTTTTCCGAATCGCACCAGCCCGGTCAATCGCGGAAAATGGGTGCTGGATACCTTGCTTGGCACGCCCCCGCCCCCACCGCCTCCAAACGTCAGTGAACTGTCCGAGGAAATCCTGGAAAACGACCGATTGACGTTACGGCAAAAGCTTGCGCGGCATCGTGATGCGCCCCAATGCAACGCGTGTCACCGTGAGATCGATCCAATCGGACTCTCGCTCGAACGCTATGATTGGTTTGGAAGGTTCCGTTCTCGCTCGCAACGCAGACCGATTGATGATCGCGGGAGGTTACCCGATGGGACCGAGTTCTCCGGGCTGCGTGGCTTGAATCAAGTGTTGTTGGAGAAACGTTACCCCGATCTGCGGCGTCAAGTCGCGACCAAGATGCTGTCCTATGCGCTTGGTCGACAACTCGAGTACTACGACGAACCAGCCGTCCGTTCGATCCTGGAACAAATTGGCGAAGAGAACGATCGCTTCCAATCGCTCATTCATCAGATCGTGCAAAGCTACCCTTTTCAGTTCAAACGAGTGACGCCATGAAGCGTGAGCCTATCTCTCGGCGTGCGATGCTTCGCGGCAGCGCTGTCACCATCGGATTGCCCCTCTTGGATGTCATGGGTGGCACGGCGGGACCGTCCGAAGTGGAACAGGCTCCGCTACGAACCGCCTATCTCTACATGCCCAACGGCGTTGCCGAGGGCGCCTGGGGAGCGGAGCGCGTCGGCAGGGGGGGGCGTATTGAATCGCTGAATCGCTGGATGGAGCCTCTTGAGGCGCTACGCGATGACGTGCTGCTCCTTCGCAACGTGTGGACGCCGCGGGGCAACGGACACGGCGCCGGGACGGCCACCTGGCTGACAGGCGGTCACTACGACGATCGCCATGTCAAAGCCGGTGGCGTCTCGGCCGATCAGATCGCCGCGCGGGCCGCGGGGGCGCAAACACTATTGCCTTCCCTGGAACTCTCCCTGAAAGGGGAGGGCTTCTTTTCGAACAGTCTTGTCCGAAACGCGATCTCTTGGTCCGAAAGAGGTCCGGTCCCGCGCGACGTGGAACCGCGTGCTCTCTTTGACCGCATGTTTCAGTCGTCACAACAACCGAAAGACATGGCATCGGTGCTGGATCAAGTGCTGGAAGAAGCTCGCTCCATGCGGCGCCGTGGAAGTGCAGACGATCAGCGGAAGATCGATGAGTATTTGGAAGCCATTCGTGCCATCGAACGACGTATCCAATTTTCCGAGCAACGTGCCATCGATCCGAGTCGATTCGGAACGTTGACCAAGGAGCTACAACGACCCGACACAGGGATTCCAACGGACCACGGGGAATACATGCGAAGCATGTTCGACATGTTGGTTCTGGCGTTTTGGTCGGATGCCACGCGGGTTGCGACGTTCATGCTGGACCATGGCCAAAGCAATCGCTACTTCGACTTTGTCGAGGGCGTTCAGGGCACCTGGCATGCCTTGTCGCATTGGAAGGATGCATCGGGGCGAACGCAAGACGATGACGGCACGACGTCCTGGGACTCGCCGCACGCGAAGCGAGAACAGTACAACCGTGTCACACAATGGCACCACAATCAGGTGGCCTATTTTCTCCAGCGTTTGAAATCGATTCGCGAACCCAATGGCGGCACCCTATTGGATAACTCCATGATCCTCTACGGTTCCAACCTGGCGGACGGGCACGAGCACGCCGAACGCAACTTGCCGCTGTTGGTGGCAGGACGAGGGGGTGGCACGATTCAGAGTGGCCGACAACTCGCGTTTCGCCACGACACCAGCATGTCGGATCTGCACCTGGCGATGCTCCAGCGGCTTGATCCCAGGATCGAGAGCTTTGCCGAGAGTCGAACCCCAATGTCGCTCTAGTATTCAGCCGCAGCTCACTATTCACTTACAACCGCAGCGAAAGACGCCAAGTCTTTTGGCTTTCTTGCGGCAGGCCGAAACTCTTGGCGAGTTTCGCTACCCGATAATCAAGTTGCGGCGGAACACTTCACTGGCAAGAGTTGCCAGTTGATTTCAAGTAATCCAGGCAGGATCGCCTGCCGCTTCATCCAAGCCAGAGACAAGTACATGCACGACGCACCAAAGCAGGGTCGATCCGACCGCGTTCATGACCTCCACTTTGTCACGGGCGCCGCCGGGGTTGGAAAGAGCACTTTTGGCCGCGACCTAGCCAGGAAATTGCAGGCCGTGGTGTTGGACAGCGACACCGTGACGGAGCCCGTTGTGCGAGCAGGACTGGCGGCAGCTGAGATGGACCCGGAAGACCGCGATAGCCCCACATACAAACGCTTCTTTCGTGATGCCGTCTATGAGTGCCTGTTTCAAACAGCGTCGGAGAACCTGACACACCTTCCTGTGGTGATCATTGGCCCTTTCACAAGAGAACTCACGGACGACACCTGGCCGGAGAAGTTAGCAATGCGATTTGGAGTGCGGCCGACCATTTGGTTTCTTGAGTGCTCTGATGCAGCGCGCCGGGAACGAATGGAGCGCCGCGGCAACCCGCGGGACCGAGGCAAGCTTCTTGACTGGCAGCACCACGTTGCAGCGGCGCCGCCAACCCAACCTGCGTTCCAGGTTCGCAGGGTCGACACGTCAACCAATTGAACTTGTCTTCCTTGCGTTTACATGCGTAAACTGTTTACACACGTAATCAAACTAGGAGCGGCCCGTGCAGTTATCTGATGCGGAATGGATCGTGATGAATCTCATCTGGGATTGCCAACCGATGGAGGCGTCCGCAGTGATCCAAGCCTTGGGTCCGGAGAATGGTTGGTCCGATGCGACCGTCAAGACCATGCTTCATCGACTGGTCAAGAAGGGGGCGTTGAAAACCGAGGCCCTTGGCAAGAAGTATCGCTACACAGCGGCGGTCCGTCGGAGTGCGTGCGTGCGAAAGGCCAGCCGATCGTTCGTCCAGCGCGTGTTTGGAGGGAATGCTGTGCCCGCACTGATGCACTTTGTGAAGACATCCAAGCTGAGCGATGATGACTTGGCTCAGCTACGTGCTCTGTTGGACGAAAAGTCACAAGACTCGAGATGAAGGACCGTTTCAATGCAAGTGACCGAAGGAATGATCGGACACGTGGCCGATTTGTTTTCCGCATGGATTTGGCTCGCGTTTCTGGCCAGCTGGCGGGCCCTGCCTGTCTTCGCGGCCGCTGGATGTTTGGTGTTGCTACTTCGTAGACGTGTGCCCGCACGCGCGGTTTGCGGTTTGTGGCTGTTGGTCGTGGCGCGTCTTCTGTTGCCTCTGTCGATCGAGTCCGATTTCGCAATCGCTCCATGGCTCGATGAGTCCGTGAACGCGTTGACCTCAACGGGTGTGACAGCAGAGTCAGTTGAATCCGGCTATGACACTTTCACTTATGAACAGGAGAATGGTGAGACCATCACCATTGCCCTACTCCCACCGGGCGCGACAGCGGAGGAGCAGGCGGCGGCAGATGCCGAGGTACAAAGACTCGCAATGGAAGAAGCATCAATCACACAGGCCAGCATCGAAACACCGCCCGGAACACTCGAAACGCTGTTGCTTCTTTGCGAGCCGTTTCTAATAGCAATGTCCTGCGCCCTTTTTGTTGGTTTCCCCGTGATCGGCATCATTCTGCTACTTCGCGGGCTCGTATCTCATTTCTGTTTCGCGTGGCAAATCCGCACGCTGCCACCGATCTCAGATCGTGACGCGATCGATTGTATGTTGCGCGTGTGCGATGACCTGGGTGTTGGGCGACGTCCCGTCATCAAGGAGTTGCCAGCGATACAGGCCCCTGCGGTGTTTGGTTTACTTCGTTCAACCGTCTGCCTTCCGATCGGTTGGCAGGACCGATTGAATACGGAGCAACTCGACTGGGTATTTCGGCACGAAGTCGCGCATGTCAAAGGTCGGGATGGCATTTGGATGTTTCTGGCCAATGTGGCCAGGGCATTGAATTGGTTCAATCCACTGGCGTGGGTCACGCTGGCGAGGCTGCAGCATCACATGGAACGCGCCGCCGACCAGGCCGCTACCGGGCATCTCGATGAAGGCAAGATCCGCGACTACGGCGAACTCCTGCTTTCCTTCGCGGCCGAGCGAGAGTCTTCGCATCCTTGCACCGCGGTCGGGCTACTTGCGATGGCCGCACCCAAAGGTCTGGCACAACGCATTTCGGATCTCGCAAGAGATCGGCCTCGGAACTCCTGGGGCCATCGTCTTGCCTTGCTGAGTTTGGTGGTCATGATCGCTGCAGTGGGACTCACTGACGCGAAGACCTTAGAAGCGACGACGGTCTTACCGGAGCCGATCCCGGAGTTGAATGTCGCATTGGCAAACGCGGAGTTACCGAGGTTCAATCCCGTCGCGGAGCCGCGGGAGAACGGCGAAGCCAAGGTCGTGGCCTTCGATGTCACGAACGCACTCCGAAAAGCGCTGGAACTCAAGCCTAAGGTCGATGCGGAGGCATTTCTAATGAATTACTTTGCAACGCATCCCTCCAGCAAAGAGACTTCGTTTGCAACCGAGATTTCGGATGGGGTGATGAGGGTTCAGTGTACGGAGCAACGGGCAACGCTGATCAAGCAGATGCTGGCCGCATTTGAGCGTTCCGGGCTTTGGCAGATTTCCACCGAAATTCGCATTCTGCGAACAGATGTACGCAATCTCAATCAACTCGATTGGTCGGGTCAGGGCAACACGGTGCAGTGCCAGCGCCTCCTTCGCGAGCTACCCAAGCTTGACAGCAGAGAATGGGATACCACATTCGCGAGTTCGTCTACCAAGTCATCACAATTCACTTCGAGCTTTTCCAACTTGAACCCGGCTACCTCTGCCCCCGTACGTGCAATACGGATAAGCCGATTAGAAAGTGAGATCCTGATTCATCAGATGCAGCGTGATCTTCGATCGAATATCCTGCATGCGCCCAGGGTCACTCTATTCAACGGCCAGTGCGCCAGTGTGAGCGATATCAGTCAGCGACCCTTCGTGACGGATGTCACTGTGGTGGCGGGGGATCTGAACTCGGCTCTGCAGCCCCGAATCTCCGTGGTTGACGAGGGCTGGCGTTTGTTATTGAAGACGACCGTCACGGAAGACGAGGAAGTGAAGCTCCAAATCGTCCTCCACCATTCCAGTATCGAGGGCATCAAGCTCGCGGCGCTCCCCTACGCTGGCGGGGCGCGGGCTGGAGAGCAAGTGACGGTGCAAGTTCCCACTGTCCAGTCCGAATCGATCGCCGTTCAGAGCGAGTTGAGTGACAGCGATGCGCTGCTCGTCTATTCGCCTGTCCCCTACATCCGCGATGACCCATCCAGGGAGGAACCAGGCTTGGGCCAGGTCTTCATGATTCGAACGAAGCTCATCCCCGACAACTCCATGCTGGATGCATTTGTCCCGGCGGGCTCAAAGATCGGACGTGGCAAAACGAAATAGAGCCAACCGGGTCTTGTTGCGCTCGCTCCACGGCGAGCGGGGGTAGTGCACGAGTCACTCAAGGGAGACACCCATCGCGTCGACCACCAGGCCGCTCGGCGCGACAGGGTCGCCACAGATGCTTGTCTCCTTCTGAAACCCTGAGCTTTTCTCGTTCTCATTGACGCGAAACGCGAGCAGCAAGAATTTTTCCTCAAATCGCCGCGATTTGGTGAGCCAATTGCAACTTGGATTCTGCATGAGCTGGTGGGCAGCTCTGGCGTCAGGGCTGCGCGTGCTTCCCAGCTCCAGCCCCTTCATGAGGACTTTCGATGAGGCGATTCCTGATTCTCGCACTCTTGGCGTTCCATGCCTCCCTTACCGAAACCGGCCAAGCGGCAATTGTCTTTAACGATGGTGAGACGCACGTCGTTGATGACCTCGTGGTTGACTTCATCGAGGTTCGCAATAGTCCTGGGGGCATGCCGACGACGGTCACGTTTGAACCGGGAGCAGCCGTCATCCGAAGAGACCGATTCGACGATTCCGTTTTCGTGCGTGGTGAATCGACCATCAACATTCAGGCAGGTCGATACGCGCACGATGTATCCGCTTACAACGACGGAAGACTCAACATTTCGGCCGGCCAATTCAACGATGACATCTATGCACAAGACCAAGCCACGGTCGTCATTTCGGGTGGCACCATTGAAGATGATGTCGAGGCATACGACAGCAGCGAGATTCTCATGACAGCGGGATCCGTCGGCGAAGACATCGAAGTGCTAGGCGGCTCGATGCGAATATCAGGAGGGACGATCGCCGCAAATGGCATCACGAACTTAGACGTCGGCTTGGGTGTCGGCGACGGAGGGTCCATCGAACTGATCGGGTCGGACTTCCTGCTCAACGGAATCCCCATCGCATCGGGCGAGGTCCCGGATCTGTTCGGCTTCTTGTCGGGAGTTCTTGCAGACGGGACGCCGTTCACGAATGTTCCGTTTCTGCGAGATCTTGACTTCACCGGGAATCTTGGGACGTTGACAGTGACGGCGGTCCCCGAGCCGTCTGCGATTGCGTTCCTCATTGCAGGCGCGTCCGGCTGCTGGATGTCCCATCGACACCGAAAACGCCCGCGTCCTGGACGTGTGGAGCCAAGCTGAGACGAAGCCTAGGCATGGTCGCGGGTGATTTCCCGATACAACCAAGATCGAGAAAACTGCCATTCACGTTTGACCGTGGCCGGGGACAATCCCAAGGCGTTTGCCGTCTCCTCGATGCTGAGCCCACCAAAGTAGCGCATCATCACCACTTGTCCCTTGCGCTCATCGATCGACTCCAATTCGCGGAGCGCCTCGTCCAGGGCGAGCATATGATCCGGCGATGGCTCTTCAGCCAACATCTCCTCCTCGTAAGCCGCGCGATGCATCCGCCCGCCATGTTTCGTCGCCTTCTTCTTCACCGCCCGATTGACCAAAATCTGGCGCATGCAGCGCGCAGCGGCAGCAAAGAAATGAGCTCGGTTATCCCAATTCATCTCCGTGTCGCCCACCAGGCGAAGGTAGGCTTCGTGAACCAGGGCTGTTGGTTGCAAGGTTTGGCCAGGCTTTTCACGCGACATCTGGGCCGCGGCCATGCGTCGCAGCTCGCCATAAATCAGCGGGAAGAGCTCTTCCGCGAGCATCGCCGGGGAACGTCCGCTCTGCAGAAGGATCGTGATATCATCGCACCGAGCTGTCGTGTGCTGCATCGTTTTGCGAATCGCATGACAAGAGGGAATTCTGGCGTCCTTGCTGGCATCCTAGACGCGTGAGCGTTAAGTTCCACAGCGTGGGCGAACACATGAAGCACGATTCAAAGTCCTGGCAACAGATTCAAGCCGTTTTTGAGCGAGCGTTGGAACTGACCATCGACGCTCGAAGTGCGTTTGTAGCCGAGGAACTGCGCGACCGCCCTGACTTGTCACTCGAGGTGGACACTCTGTTGGCATCATTTGATTCTTCGGAATCCTTTGAGTTGGGTGCGATCGCACAATGGCACCTTGATGACGCGATCGAGGCGCCCTACGCCGCGATGGAAGGCTACGAACTCGGTGACGAATTGCACCGAGGTGGCCAGGGTGTTGTGTTTCGAGCTCGACAACTGAGCACCGACCGTGACGTTGCGATCAAGTTCCTGCTACACGGAACGCTGGGTGGTGAAACGCGTACGAAGCGCTTCGTACGCGAGATTCAGGTTGCAAGTGGACTGTCGCATCCAGGGATTGTCCCGGTTTTCGATAGCGGCAGTGTGAAGGGACATCACTACTTCGTGATGCCCTTGGTGGAGGGCTTGCCGTTAAGCGATCACATAGCAACACATGCAGGTAACCAGGAAGCATTGCTGGACGTGTTTGCCAAACTC
The DNA here is from genome assembly GCA_039189905.1 of Planctomycetota bacterium. Lineage (GTDB taxonomy): Bacteria > Planctomycetota > Planctomycetia > Pirellulales > Pirellulaceae > Rhodopirellula. Next base: position 7,570 of record JBCCYK010000047.1, on the reverse strand, counting down.
TGCGATGCCGTTGGGCATGGTCATGACAAGGCCGTTGTGCATCGGGATCTCAAGCCAGCCAACATCCTGGTCGATGCCGCGGGGCAACCTCGCGTACTTGACTTTGGGCTGGCCAAGCTCGGCGGTGTTGACCCCGAAGAACATCCGCAGCTATCCATGACAGGACAAGTCATGGGCACGCTCGCGTACATGAGTCCCGAGCAGGCGATTGGCCGTTCGGATGCGATTGGCGCGCCAAGTGACGTGTATGCACTGGGCGTGATGCTCTATGAAGCATTCACCGGCCAGCCGCCCTACCGCTTAAGCTCGGGTTTGGTTGAGAACTTGCAAGCCATACACAGTGTCGCTCCGGCACTGGAGCCACTCAAGACCAAGCGCATTGCCAACGATCTACGCACCATCATTCTCAAGGCACTGGCCAAGGAACCGGATCGTCGATATCCGAACGCTTCCGCGCTGGGTCGAGACCTGCGTCTCTATTGTGACGGCAAACCGATTGAGGCGAAACGCGATCGTTCGCTGTATCGACTTCGCAAGAAACTGCCGGCCTATGGGCGTCACGCCACGGTTGCCATCATTGCCATGCTTGGCGCGATACTGTTGATTGATTGGTCCACGAGTCCCTCATCACCGCCGCCGCTTTCGCTGCCCTTGGCAACGCTTCCAAGTGGTCAGCTTCACTCCGCGGCTGACCTCGAACGTCAGGTATTTGCCATACGGGATATGATTCGCTTCCAGCACGGAGGCGAACGAATCCTTTCCGCGACCGTCGAGCGATTTGAAGGCTTAGATGCGTCTCAGTTTGAACCCGAGATGGATCCGATGAGCCGGGATGACTTGAAACTGCTGCAATCGCTTGCCAAGTTTCTCGCTAGCAATCCGGATCGAAGCACCTTGACGGCATACGTTTCTTCGCTGTCGCGACACAATGAAGCTAGAAACCTGAAACCGTCGGGGTTGGCAAGCGAGATTGCTGTTTCAGTGCTTCGACTCGCAGTCGAATCGATCGAAGGAACCCCTGGCGTTGCAGGCTCGACACAGCTGCGAGACAATCAGCGATCAGCCCCGTGAGATCAGTGCGAAATGACTTCCGAAAACAAGCACGCGTTCTGGTTGCTTTGCCAAGGTAGACCATCCGAATGAGTGTCCATCACGGACGATCGGTAGTAAGACACCTCAAACGCGACACAAGCATGCCCGAAGCTCATACGCTCATTGACGAATATGCGAGGGGATCAAGCGAACTACGCGCGGCCTTGCAAACGGTGAGCGAGCACGAGCTCGATTTGCGACCGATCGCTGGCAAGTGGTCCATACGAGAGGTCGTCTGTCACCTCGCGGACTCAGAAATCGTGTACGCCGATCGAATCAAACGCGTGCTGGCCGAAGACAACCCGACGTTCTTCGAGGCCGACCCGGATCAATTTCGACAGGCGCTCTGGGTTGAGAATCGGAACGTGGAGAACGAATTCAACGTCGTGACGCGAATCCGAGAGCACATGGAACCGATCTTGCGATCCGTGCGTCGAGAGGACTTCGATCGCATGGGGCAACACTCGCTCGATGGACCGATGACACTCATGACGCTGCTTTCGAGAATCACAGGACACATCCCGCATCATGTTCGCTTCGTTGAGGAGAAAGTTGCGGCGATGAGGCGTTGAAGGCATGGCAAGCAAGCATTCAGAGCGGGATCAAACCATCGATGACAAATCACTTCACAGCCATTTTGATCAGCCAGTACGAAGCGGCGCTGAGCACCGTGGATCGCTGCGTTGGCATTTGCGATGAAGGAACATGGCGCCGGTCGCTTGCCGAGCTCACCTATGCCCAGGCCGCCTTTCACGCGTTGTTCTTCACCGATCTGTACTTGCACCCAACGCACGATGCATCGTTCAAGGAGCAGGGATTTCATCTCCGTCATCGAGACGCGTTTCGCGACTACGAAGAATTGGAGGAACGAAGGCAAGTCCATCACTACGAGCAGAGCTTCGTTCGGGCCTACGTCCGTCACTGCTTGGGAAAGGCACGGGATTTGGCGGGAGCGACCGAAGATTGGCTACGCGAGCCGGCTCCCTTTCCATGGATCCCAACGACTCGTTCCGAGTTGCATCTGTACAACATTCGTCATCTGCAACATCACGCCGCGCAACTGATTCTGGTGCTGCGTCAAAATGGGCCGGTCGAGTTTCCTTGGTATAAGACAGGGTGGCAACCGTTTCCCGCAATGACAGAGGATCCCCGCAAGTAGCGTGGCCGCATGGCATGACTGCAACCCGTTCGCTTGATCGCTCTTGGCGTCGCATCATCGTCCGTTCGGTAGGGTTGATGGCGCTGTCGGCGATAAGCCTTGGCGCCTGGATGGTTTATCGCGGCATTCGCGTTTCGCTCCATGCCGAAGAGAATCTCCACACGACGATGTTCACATTGCATCTTGTCAATCAGTTTGTGGCCCAACAAGGCAGATGGCCGCATTCATGGAAGGAACTGGAACAGGTGTCACTTTCAAACGTCGCGCCATTGCCTCCTAGCAGCGAAAAGGCGATTACTCGAATCGGTGGTCAACACGGCAACAGTTGGTCCGCGGCCTATCCGGACATCCGTGAGCGCGTGAAGATTGATTTTCAGGCAGATCCCGACACCATGGTTTCGCAAGACCCCATGGAGTTTACTGCCATTCGACCAATTGGCCCGTATTACGAGTATCGTGATTACGGATTTGTCGAGTCGCTCCAAGACACACTTCGTGAAGCAACGCGTCCGAAGGCAGGCCCTTGAGAAAGGCATTGGCAGACCAAAACTCGGGGTGCCGTTATGACCGTTTGCGCATTGGTTGACCAGGTCTTGGCGGTCTAATCAACGCCTGCGCCGAGCATCTCGTTCGCGTCTCCTAGAGTCGGGCTCTCGCACCACCGCCACCAATCGATCCTCCTGACTCATGGTGAAGATGACTCGTAGAGGTGACACGTTATTCCTCCTCCAACGAATTCAGGCGTTCAATCACCTCTTGGGTCGTACGTCTGGGCTCGTCAGATGCTGCTCGCTGCCGAGCGATCGCAATGTCCTTCGAGTTGAACGGATGGGCAAAATATCCAAGCCGGTTGCCCGCTGTGTCCACGATCTCGATGCTTTCGTATGCCGCACCAATCGCTTTCGCTTGATCTTGGATAACAACGATTTTCACCATGGGGACCCTCATCTGGTTCTGATTCCGCGTGAGGTCTAGTTTATCTTTACCAACTATGTGACTCAAACCGGACACCAGAACCTTCGGATCAAGCGATCACGTGATCATCAACCCAGCGCGGATGCAGCATGTCGATGAGGAGGGCCTTTTGGGCGTGCATGCGGTTGCCTGCCTGCGCGATCACGCTGCTGGCCGGACCATCCATGACGCCATCGGTGATCTCTTCGCCACGTTTGGCGGGCAGGCAATGCAGGACCCGCACGTGATCCGGCGCGGCGTCGACCAAGGCTTCGTTCACCTGATGTGCCGCGAAAGCCTTGCGTCGTTTCTTGCTTTCCTTTTCTTGTCCCATGCTCGTCCACACGTCGGTGTAGATCGCGTCGGCGTCGGCAACGGCCTCCACGGCGTCCACAATTTGATGGAGCGTCGCATCCGGATAGACGTTCGCGATGCGATCGAGCCAGGGCTGGTCAAATTCGTAGCCTTCGGGACATGCAAGCGTGAAACGCATCTCCAGCATCGCACAGATCAACGCCAACGAACGTGACACGTTATTGCCGTCGCCGACAAAAACCAGGTGCCTGCCCTTCAGTTCGCCAAAGCATTCTTGAAGCGTCAAGATGTCCGCGATCGCCTGGCAGGGATGACTCAGATCCGTTAGCGCGTTGATGACCGGCACGGCATCGAAGCTGGCCAGTTGCTCGACGTTCTGGTGCTTCTTCGCTCGGCACGCGACGGCGTCCACGAACTGGCCCAAGACGTTTGTGAAGTCGGACGGGGACTCGCGTTTGCCCCAACCAACGTCTCCGCCAAGGAAAAGGCTCTTGCCACCCAGTTGTGCCATGCCGGCTTCGAAGCTCACACGCGTGCGAAGGCTGGGCTTTTGAAACAGCAACGCCAACGTATGATTCTGCAAGATGCTGGGACGCTGTCCGTCGGCGAGCAAGCGCTTCACATGTGTGGCTGTTCGAAGGATGCGATCCAATCCATCTCGATCGAGATCGAAGAGGGTTAAGAAGTGACGCATGGTTGGGTTCACTGAGAGAACTGACGATGGGCCAGGGAAGAGAGGGATATCACGCGTGGATTTCCGTGCCAACACCCGCGGTGGTGAAGATTTCCAGGAGCAGCGAATGCCGAAGGCGTCCATCAACGATATGGACCTTTTGAACGCCCCGGTCGAGCGTGTCCAGACAAGCTTCCACCTTCGGAATCATGCCTTCCGTGATGGCGCCTTGGCTGATCAGGTCGCGCGCGTCCTGGGATGTCAAAGCCGGGATGATGGACGCCGCATCTTCCACATCGCGGCGAACGCCGTTCACGTCCGACAAGAAAACCAATTTCTCCGCACCAAGGGCGATCGCTACGGCCATGGCGGCGGTGTCCGCGTTGACATTGTACATCTGTCCGGATGCGTCCAGGCACAGCGATGGGATGACCGGAACCTGGTCTGCTTGAGACAACGTGTCGATGACATCCCGGTCGACGGAAGTCACTTCACCGACGAAACCCAGGTCTTCGTTGTCATCCAAGCTCAGTTTCTGACCCTGTAACACACACGTGGTGAGCGGAGACAGGTTCTTTGCGCGGCCGCCGGCATGTTCAATCTGTTCTTTCAATTGCACGTTGATCTCGCCTGCCAGTACGTCGCGTACCACCTCCAGAGATTCCGTGTCGGTCACGCGTCGCCCGCGTACGAAACGAGGCGTGATGCCCCGCTTCTCCATCTCCCGGCTGATCGCCTTTCCACCGCCATGAACCACTACGGGACGCAAGCCGACGGTTTCCATGAAGACCACGTCCAACAGAAGGTGAAGGATGGCGGTGGGGTCTTCCAGGAGGCTTCCGCCCAGCTTGATGACGATCGTTTTGCCGCGGAACCTGCGTATCCACCCCATGGCTTCAATCAGGGTGTCTGCCTTGGCGATCGCTTGGTCCATGGTCCGAAGCTTTTGGACGGGAAAAAACGCACCATTGTAGCGACGCGTCCTAGGCAGCCAATGGGGGGCGATCCACGACGGCCTGTGCAACAGCAACACGGGAAGCCGCGCTTGTGGTCCGTAACAACAGTCTGGGAGTCCGCGGAGATGCCAGCATGGTTGCTTCTCAACTCGTCTCTGGCGGTCAAGCGTCGACCGCGTGAACGGCGAAACGGAATCTGAACCGCGACGGCGTCGCCATGCCGTGAATATTGCTAGACTCACGCGATATCCCCATACATCTTCCTCGTTGATGGTTTGACATGACGATTCCACTCAAACGCGATTCTGGGATAGGCTCAAGTGGACATTCTTGGCCTGTTGAGTTTCCCTTGGCGGCGTTCCCGTTGCTTGGCGTTTGCATCTTGGCGAACCTGGGCTGCAATCCTTCGTCAAGCACCCCGTCGACGGGCGCGATCGAGACGGACTCCGTTGCAGAATCCGGAATGAGTGAGGGCTTCCATCCCGCCGGGTCATCGAAGGGCCCGTTCCCGCAAGCGGCTGGCAGCTACACCGTTCTGGGAGTGCTGACGGACAATCAAGACAACTCAAAGGCGAAGGAGAATGCGGAAACAACCCTGCTAAGGCATCCCGATGTCGCTTGCCTGGTCGGGCTGTGGAGCCAGAACACGCCCATGATTTTGGCAGCGCTTCGAAGCAGCAACGCGATCGGTGAGGTGTCCGTTGTCGGCTTTGACGAGCATCCGGACACGCTGGACGGCATTCGGGAGGGTTCTGTGTATGGGACCGTCGTCCAGCAGCCCTACGCATTCGGATACCGCAGTGTCCAGTGGCTGACCCAAACCGCGCGGGGACAGACGGTTGATGTGCCAGACATCGGGATGATTTATATCCCGCACCGCAGCATCACGGCCGACAACGTCGACCAGTTTGCAGCGGACATTGAAGCCATTCGCTCTGGCAACGGGCCCCTACTCTCGGACGCGAAGATGGATGGCGAGGGCGTGAAGGTCGCGTTCATCACCAATTCCTTGGACCCGTTTTGGACGCTCGCGGAAGCCGGCTGCGAACGGGCGGCGGGACAGTTTGGGTGTGAAGTCGCCGTCCAGATGCCATCCAGTGGTTCGATCGAAGAGCAGAAACGCTTTTTGGAGTCCAACATCGCGAGCGGATTGGACGGCACCGCGATCAGTCCCATCGATCCCGAAAATCAGGTCGCGATGATCAACGCGGCTTGCGACGCGATGACCGTCATTTGCCAAGACAGTGACGCGCCTTCGTCGAAACGAGAGTTTTACCTCGGGACCAGCAATTATTTGGCGGGTCGCGCCGCTGGAAAACTGATCAAGCAAGCGATCCCCGATGGTGGCGAGGTGATGTTGTTTGTCGGCAAGATGGAAGTCTTGAACGCGCAAGAACGCAGCCAAGGGATCATCGACGAGTTAGCGAACAAGCCGATTCCCGCAATCCTGCAAGCATCGATGCCCGATGGCGCGTGAATCCAAGGTCGATCCATCCATGGCGCCAGACGAAGTTGTCTTGAGGCACGCCACGCCGTCCGACGCGCCGGCCATACACGCCTTGATGCGGCCCTACGTGAGCCAACGGTTGCTGCTTGCGCGCAGTGAAGCCGAGATCATTGAACTGACCCGGCATGGGTTTGTTGCCATGCTTGCTCCGCGGTGCATTGGGTTCGCCGCGGTGGAGATCTATAGCCCGAAGCTAGCGGAGCTGCAGTGCTTAGCCGTCCGCGACGATGCGAGGCGATCCGGGATCGGCAAGCGTCTGGTTGAGGCATGTCTCGATCGTGCCCGTGATTTGGGTGTCATGGAAGTGCTCGCCATCAGCTCATCGGACGACTTCCTGCGCTCCTGCGGCTTTGACTACTCCCTGCCGGATCAAAAGCGCGCGTTGTTCTATCAACTTCAGCCGCGGGATCACGGCCTGCCGCCCGACGCGTGAGCGTCCGGACCTCGTAGGAACAGGGGATACAGCGGGCAATCTTCGTTTACATCCGTAGAGAAAGACGCCAAGTCTTTCGGCTTTCTTGGGCAAGCCGAAACACCTGGACACTTGTCGGATTATTCATAACCCGACGCGTAAGCGAGGCTCAATTCGAAGTTGATCCTGTCTCAACGCGTCCTCGCTAACGCGGCGGGTGTGATTTTGATTGAATCGACACGCCCCTGTCGAGTTTCGTGAACCGAAAAGCAAGCAGCGGCGGAGGACTGTGCTTTGTCCACATCTGATGTTTCGGGTTGCAAGGATCGTAGCCCTGGCTCTCCGAGCCGAGGCTTCACGGCTCGGAGAGCCGTGCTACTAAGTGGCCAACCGCAACTTTAACGATGGACGAAGCACTCGATTTTCTGACAGTTCTTGCCGATCGCCACCACTGAAACGCAGCCAAACCAAGATCACCCTCCCGCGGCTTGCCGCGGGAGAG
>JBCCYK010000046.1:0-31467 GCA_039189905.1 Planctomycetota bacterium | reverse complement strand
TGGCCGAGCTCGGCGAGGCCCTTTACCGCCACGTTGAGGTCACCTAGCAGGATAAAGTCTTCTTCGCCAAAGCTGTGCCATTCAAAATCTCGTACGCGTCGAAAGACATCGTCCAGGACATTGAGTTCATTGTAGGGGCCTGGTCCGGCAACCTCATCTGGATCCGTGTGCATGTTGATGACCGTGAAACGAAAGGGGGCGCGGGACGGCCAGCGTGACACCGCTTCAAAGGTGGCGACCATCGGCTCGCGATGCAAAAGGTCATTCTGACCCTCACCATCCCCAACAACGTACTGGCTTTGGGGCACCAACTTGACGCGGTCTGGATCCCAGATGAACCCATAGGATTCCGTCTGTGAGGTGCGACCGATGGGAGGGCTGGTGACAGCTTGATAACGCAATCCTTGGGAACGTAAGGCGCCCAACAAACGGCCCATGATTGCGTTCGAATCACCTCGGATTTCCTGGATGCCAAGGACATCAAAGTAGCTGACAATGCGCGCGATGTGCTGCATCACGTCCGGTTTGGAACTCTTGGTTTCGCCGAAAACCTGGATGTTGAACGAGCCGATTCGAATCGCATCGCCGGGTCGGTTGCCGTGCGTGATCGTGGCGTGGTTGTTCGAAGCGGGACGCTGCAATGAGACCGGTGCAATGTTGCTTTTGGGACGCGCCGGCAGGGTCACGTCCGGCCCACGCATTTCGGGTGGGAGCGTTTGCGCAAGCGGTTCCTCATAAACCGGCTCGGTTGAGCCACGGAGGGATTCCAATGAGGAGAGGTCAATGTTCCCTGTGAGCAAGGCGCCAAGGAATGCGATGACTCCTGTGAGTGTCAGTCCCGGCGTGAACCAACGCAGCACCACGCCCAGGACCGGAATCCCAGAACCTCCGCGGCTACGTCGGCGGCGTTTTTTGCCACGCGTCAGAAGCTGGAGCATTCGGATCACCACAGCCTCCTTGCTGTGTGATGGGATAAGCAACGGCGAAACGCGTCCGGTTTCTTTTTGGCCGCAACTCGAGATTCAATTGTGTGGATGCCTCCTGCACCCACGATGAGACTCGTCCGGATATTGCCTCCGAACCCATGATTCTGAATCTAAGTCTCAGAACACAATGGCTTTACGCGATCACATTGCCATGACTGTCTGCGGATCAGCCGAATCGCGTTAGCGACCGGTTACGAAGCGGTTTCCAGGGTGTTTGCAGAACCGGGAGCTAACGCTCTGCGGCTGATGCGATATGCGGGTTAGCCAGAAGCCCGCGTTCTCCGCAAGAGCAGTTCAGACAGGGCCGCCTGCACGGCGGTCGGTCTCGTCGGATGGGCCCTCGGGGGAACGTCGGTCGGGACCACCGCGTGGCTGGGAACGTCGGTCGCTCCCCGTTGCACCGCGATCGCTGGCACGCCGCCCCAGATAGTCGCTCCATCGACGACCGTAGCTGGTGCCAGTCGGTCCTGGCGCGATCAGAAAAACGGTTCCTAGTCCGAAAATCAGTCCCGCAGCGGTGCTTCCAGCCAACTTGATGGAGCCCGAGAGGCCAACGGGTTGATCACCCGTTTGCGGCGGCCCCAGTTCCGCCAGCAAGTTGGTCGAAAGGGCTGCTGAGCGACTCGCCTGCGCGTCGCTCAGCGCGGCCTCCGCCTGTGCTAACTGGGTCTTCAACGCTTCCACTTCCGAGTCAATCTTCGAGTAGCTGGAACGCACTTGGGCCAGCCGTGCCAGCCGCGCGGTCGACTGGTCCGCTTGCTCGTTCAACCGATCCACGCGAGCCTGCGCCAGTGCCAAGGTTGCGTTCATCGCGCGAGCAGCCGCTTCCGATTCCTGCAGGATTCGTTCTTTGATTTCAAACTCCGTCTTGATAGCCGCTTTGCGCAGTGGGTGCGCGTCGGTGTAGACGCCGGCCAGGCGGCTGGATTCAATTTGGGCGTCAATCAACCCGTCCTTCAATCGTTCCAACGACGGTTGATTCGCAAGCAGGTCGTTGCCGCTGATGAGCAGGGATTGGGGATCCTTGCTGCCATTGATGAGCACTTGTTGAATCGAGCGGAGGCTCTCCAGTTCCGTCTGAGCCACGCGAAGGTCGCGTCTGATCTCGGCCATCGTTCTTTGTGTCGTGCCATCCCCCGAGATCGAGTCCGTTAAGCTACGAAGCTCTCCCAGGTCAGAACCGAATCCAACTTCCATGGCTTGGATCCGTTCGACCGCGTTGTCCAGCTTCAGACGCGTCAGGTCACGGGCTTGTTGCAATTCGATGATCACGCTGTCCGCCCGAATGCGACGCACGGATCGGAGGTGCGTCGTCAAGTTGTCCAGGACAGCCCTGCAAAGCTCCGTTGCACGCTCTTTTGACGATGCTTTGCATGACAGGTAGATCAAGTCACTGCCGCCGAACTCGCTCCCCTGAGGTGCGATGACGTTGATCGAATCTTCCGCAACCTCGTCAATCAGACGCACGGAAGGCCAATCCGTGTCGACGCCCCCGTCGGGTGGCCCCAGTTGCCGGAGAGCAGCACCGACCACCTCTGGGTTGCGCGCCATTTCCAAGATGGTTTCTTGAGCGGCTTTCAGCTCCGTCTGGCTGGCAAAGCGTCCCAGACGTTCCGTTGCACCGGTGGCCTCATCGCGAACGACCAAGGGTTGCCGAGCGGACCATTGCGGGGAAGAAAAGATCGCTGAAAGTAGCCCGATGGTCGCAAACAAGAGTGTGCACCCGAGCCAGAGGGGAGCAAACAGCACGAGCACATTGCGAATGTGCTTCCATGGGATGGGGGCAGCGGACATCGGTGAATTCCGGGCAGTACGTTCGAGTGAGAATGTCTGCCAAAATCTAGGTTCCCGAGAAATCGCTTTCGATTTCACGCGGGGAATCCCGATTCATCACGGTCTGCCCGGTTCCCATCCGTTCCGATGGATGGGATGGCAGCGAATGTAGGGGTCGTCAATTTGGCGGCGTGCTGTCCCCTGAGGCGTACAGTGCAAGGTAACGCTGGGCAAGCTCCACGTAGTGGGCGTTGCCCTCACGCGTTCGTTCCCGAAGCGCGTCGCCGACAGGTTTGATTGGCTTGGCCGGGGTTCCCATTGCCAGCATGCCGTCGGGGATCTCCGTTCCTTCGGTTACCAACGCGCCTGCGGCCACAATGGCACCTTTGCCAATTCGCGCCCCGTTGAGGATGATGGCGCCGATCCCAATCAACGCGTCGTCTTCCACGACAGCTCCGTGCACGATCGCCCCATGGCCAATGGTCACACGCTGACCGATGATCGTTGGGAACCCGGGATCACAATGGAGCACGCACTGTTCTTGGACGTTGCTTTCGCTTCCCAGCACAATTCGTTCGGTGTCACCGCGAAGCGTCGCGTGGAACCAAACGCTCGATCGAGCTTCCAAGACGCTTTCGCCAATGACGGTGGCATTGGGTGCGATCCAGGCCGTGGCGTCCACCAGTTCCCGGCGGGTGTGTTGGGTGAGGCAGGGCGGGCGCCGCGCCGCGTCATTTGCCTGTGTGTTGTCATCTGTCATGATGATGGAATCCAAGGAGTGCTTTGAAGAGCGTACGCAATCAGGCTGAGCCGCGAAACGCCTCGTCGGCGAAAGTCGAGAGACCCCACTTGATGACCACCTCGACGCAAAACGATGCATCGAATGACTCGCGTGTGGTAGCGGGGACGGAGCCCGTGCTCCCCGTGTCCGGCCAACCGAAGCGGAGGGGCAACGTTTCGCGCGTCGTGGTTTGGTGCATGGTGGTTTTGATTCGGTGGTACCAGGTTGTCATCAGTCCGTTAACGCCGGCAGCGTGTCGCTTCACCCCCACATGCAGTGCGTACGCGATCGAAGTCATCCGTCGTGATGGACCTCTTCGTGGAACCTGGAAAGCGCTTCGTCGCGTCGGTCGTTGCCACCCGTTTCATCCGGGCGGCTACGATCCTCCTTGATGCGTCGTGGAAGCTTCTACGTGACTCGATTGCGAGTGCGATAGAGGCGTCCTATTTCTTGGCAAGCTTCTTCGGTTCGGGCTCGGCAACGTCGTCGAGGAGGCGGGCGACGATGGCATCGGTGTCCATCCCGTCCGCTTGCGCCTGAAAGTTGGTCGCGATTCGATGACGCAGCACGGGGAATGCCACGCGACGAATGTCGCTCGGATCCACTGAGAACCGACCGTCCATGGCAGCCATGGCTTTGGCACCCGCGATCAGGTTCTGACCCGCCCGTGGGCCGGCTCCCCAGTCCACAAGGTCACGAACGTAATCGGGAGCGCTTTCGTCCGCCGGTCGTGTTGCACGAACCAACTTGGATGCGTAACGAATGACCAGAGGTCCCACGGCGATGCTGTTGACAAGTTTCTGGCAATTCAAGATCGCACGGGACGACAGGATTGTGTTGACCGGCGTGGACTCGCCGCGCGTCGTGACCGTCAAAATGCGCTCCTCCTCTTCCGCGGTCGGATAGCCGACCTTGATGTTGAACATGAAGCGATCCAATTGGGCTTCGGGTAGCGGGTAGGTTCCTTCCTGCTCGACTGGGTTTTGCGTTGCGATGGTGAAGAAGGGGTCGGGCAGCGAATGGGTGTCGCGCCCGATGGAAACCTGTCTTTCCTGCATCGCCTCCAAGAGGGCGGCTTGTGTCTTGGGGGGCGTTCGATTGATCTCGTCGGCAAGCAAGATGTTGGTGAAGATGGGGCCGGGCACAAACCGAAAGGAGCGTTTTCCCTGGTCATCTTCATCGAGCACCTGCGTCCCGGTGATATCGGAGGGCATCAAGTCCGGTGTGAATTGAACGCGTTTGAATGACACGTCCAACACTTGCGAGAGCGTGCTGACCATCAGGGTCTTGGCCAAGCCGGGCACGCCTTCCAGGAGGCAATGACCACGCGTGAAGATGGCGGCGAGAAGCTGTTCGATTGTCTCCTCCTGACCTACAATCACTTTCCCGAGTTCCTGACGCATGGTTTGCTGGTGAGCAGCAAACTCCATGAGCACATCCGCCAGGTTCTTTGCCTTGGCATGGGACGAATCTGCCTCCGCGTTGGTTCCACGAACCGTTTTGGACGCGGTGTTTGCGCTTACAGGGGGCGGTGCAGGAGACGCGGTGGCGGGGGGGCTGCCCGCCGCGAGTCTCGCCTGCGGTGGTTGCTTGGGCGCTGGGTTGGGTTCGACCGGTGGCTGTGTCATTGAGAAAGGACGTTGAAATGGAAGGTGCCAAGCCGTCATCACGAATTCGTCTGCTCGACCTTTGGTCGTGCGTCTGGAGTGTCAGTCTACGACTTGTTCGCCCGCTCCGTAACAGGAATCCAATCAGCCCAGGCGTTTCCTTCTTTCCGCGGAAGGCGTCACCTTGGATTGCCTTGCCATCGATCGCGACGGCTTTTGCCTGCGGCTCTTGGGATGATGGATTTGCTTATGCTGAGGTCGACGCCGTTTCGGTCTCCCGCAGTATCAACCGAGGGACCGAGTACCTGCGAAAAACACAAACAAAAAGCGGGGGCTGGCGGGAATACCCGCGTCATGCCGATGGTGGACTGACAGCACTGTGTACCCTCGCGATGCTCAATGCGGGAGTCCCGCCTAACGACCCGTCGATTGCGAGGTCACTCAAGTATTTGCGTTCTTTGCGACTGCAAACGACCTACAGCGTGGCTTTGAGGACGCTGGTCTATTGTCAGTGCGGCGCCGCAATGGATTTACCACGGATTCGTGAGTGTGTGGCATGGCTCACTCAGAAGCAGAATCCACCGGAAGCACGAAACCCAGGTGGCTGGCACTATGGGGACCGTGGCAACGGCGATCCCTCCAACTCCCAGTTTGCCTTGTTGGCCCTTGGCGCGGCCGCCGACCGCGGGATCCAAGTGAACCCGGAGGTCTTCGCCTTGGCGGACCGCTATTGGCGCGAACGTCAGCTGCAGCGTGGGGGCTGGAGCTATGGCGGTGGCGAAAGTCGCATCGCCAGCGGCAGCATGACGTGCGCCGGCATTGCCTCTTTGGTCATCACGAACACCCATGCTCCCTCAGACGTCTCGGGTGCGTTGATGTGCTGCGGCAATGAGGTCGAAGACGACGCGATCGAGCGAGGAATCGATTTCTTAGGATCCGTCTTTACCTTGCAGGCAAACCCGGGCGGCGAACTGCTGAGTTATTACTACTACCTGTACGCGATCGAACGGGTGGGGCGTCTGACGGGACGACGTTTGATTGGAAATCGCGATTGGTATCGCGAGGGTGCCGAACGCCTTCTTGGAAAACAGGATCAGTTCCAAGGATTCTGGCAAGGAACGGGACCGGTTGAGAGCGATCGCTTGGTTTCGACGTCGTTCGCGGTCTTATTCTTGTCGAAGGGAAAACGACAGGTCGTGGCGGGGCGTATGGATCATGACTCGTTGCGGTCCAGGACCCTGCGGGTGGGGAATGTTGACGTTCAAAGGCGTCAAGATTCCAGAGGGCAGCCGCATCCCAATGCCTTGCGCAACTTGGTTCGTGCCGTGGAGCGTTCGTGGTCACGGGATCTCACCTGGCAAACCATTGAGGCGGAGAACGCGTTGGTGGAGGATCTCTTGTTGAGTCCTGTGATCCTGGTTTCAGGGGCGGACCGACTCAGGTTCAGTGTTGAGGTCCAGGACACCCTGCTGCAGTACTTGGACCAAGGTGGAACATTGCTGTTTGATGCTCGCGCGGGAGACGGCTGTTCGGATGCGCGGGCGTTCGAAGAGTCCGTGTTGGAATTGTGCGAGCAATGGTTTCCGGGTTCACCCTTGGAGCGACTGCCTCCATCACACCCGGTTTGGTTTGCAGAGCGTCCGATTGATCCCGCGGCCTTGCCACGGGGCAGTTGGTTGTATGGCGTTCAGGCCTGTTGCCGCACTCCCGTATTTTTCTCCCCGTTCAGCTTGACCTGTCGTTGGGATGCAGCGGATGTGTTGTTCGGCAAAGAAGTGGTTGAGCCCAAGCTGCGCCAAGAGCTGGCAACGGGGGTGACGCTAGGCGAGAACATCATTGCCTATGCGACCGGTCGTGAGCTGCAGGACAAGTTGGAGGAACGTCAGCTGGTTGACGGTCGAGCCGCACCGGCTCCACCCCGAGGCGCGATTCCGGTTGCCGTGGCGGCGTTGGGAGCAGGAGAAGAACAAGCGTCACGGGCCTTGCCAAACGCCGCCGCCATCATTCGTGAACGCCTGCCGCTGGATGTGATCGCCGTCGCGTCACCGATTGCTTTGACGGACGATTCGCTGGCCAGGGTGGGCGTCCTTTATCTGCATGGGCAAACCGGCTTCGAGCTAGAGCCGCGCGCGATCCAAGCACTGGAGCGATACATCCAGCGCGGCGGTTTGCTGGTTGCCGCCGGCATTTGTGGCAGCGAAGCCTTTCAAGAGGCGTTTGCTGGGTTGATGGATGAATTGTTGCCAGACACCGCGTTTCGGAAGGTCCCGAACGAACATCCGATGTTCACGCGACGTTTCGGAGGATACGACCTCACCGCGATTGAGATCAGGCAAGTTGTTCGCGCAGCGGCTACTCAGGAAGATGGCCTGGTCCGAAAGCAGGTCGGCATCGGCCAGCAGAACGGAGCCCTCAGGATGAGCAAGCGAACGGGAACGCCGCCCTTGTCGGTGGCTGCCGTCAATGGTTACGACAGCGTGTTTGTGTCGCCATTGGATCTCAGCTGCGCGCTTGAGAATCAGCGGTCGGTGAACTGCGCGGGATATGATTCCGTCGACGCGGCAAAGCTCTTGGCAAACATCCTTTTGTACGCACTGCAGCAATAGGGTTTGAACCTGCCCGTCGCGCGAACCGGGTACTCAGACGTTCCCTATGGCTGCAGATTAAAGAGGGGCTCGCGACTGCGGATCAACTCACTCTCGTAAGCACGCCGTGCCAGGGTGCTCTTGGCGGGCGAATCGGAAGCGAAGATGTGCAGCTCGATGGAAAGAACACTCTCTCGGTTCTCGCGTTTGAGAAGTCGATCCAGGCTTAGATTGTGGCTGCGCTGCTGATGCTGTGTGAGGCGTTTGCGGAGCTGACTTGCCTCACCCACGTACAGATAGCCTCTGGAATCGCGGAACACGTAGATGCCGGGGGATGAGGGGACTTGCGCCAGGTCCAGGTCGTTCCAAGCGTGTGTTTCAATGGTTCTCCCCCAGTCCGCGACTCTTAGGACGAGTTCGGGGCGCAGTTGGCGTCGCTTGCGAAGCGACAGCACTGCCTTTCGAACATCCGTCGCATCCACATCCGGCACCAGAGCCTCCGCTTCCGATTGGAGCCTCTTTCGCAGGATAGGATTCGTCATAATGTCATCGGTGCTGACAGGATGACGATCGAGCACACTTCGAACAGCGATCTCGGCAATCGGAGCGACGTCGGGGTTCCAAGGTGAAGCCCGCTTCACAGTCGAGACGCGCAACTGCCCGGACTTGCGCAGTCGCAACAGCGTCTTCAAAGCAGCTTGTTTTTGGTGAGCAGCATCCGCTGGGATTGATAGGGCCTGGAAAAAGCCGTGACATAAATCGTCGCGTACGAGGAGTTCGTCCGAACTATAGCCCTGATGCGCGGCCTCGAAAGCTTTCCGGATGGCATCGGTGTTGAATTCGACGACATCATCCTGACTTGGATTGGAGCCTGTCTGATTGGCGTTCGCCACAACCATCGTTAGGGCAACCGAGACGGTCACTAGCGGGAGAATCCGGACCCATCGGAAAGCCGTGGTATGGGATCGTCGAGTCATGGACGTGTTTCACAGAGTTTCTTGAACAGAACCGGTCGATTCTACGGTAACCGAGGTGGGAAAGTTTGCGGGTCCTTCGGGCTGCTCTGCCCTCGAGCGGCAAAACCTTGCCTGAATGAGTGCTGCATCCAAGTTGGTGCTTGCCCTTTGCCGAAGCCCATAACGTGAGAGTCTCTTCCGTCATTGGGGGCGCGGAGACGTAAGACCCATCGGAAATTGTTGTAGCAGGATCGGCCAAGATGACTCGGATCAATACGAACGTCCCATCGTTGGTGGCTCAAAACCGTTTGTCTTCGAGCAATGGTGATCTTCAAACCGCACTGACGCGTTTGAGCACGGGTCTTCGCATCAACAGCGGCAGCGATGACCCGGCCGGTTTGATCGCCAGTGAGGCCCTGCGAAGCGAAATCACAAGCCTCGGTCGAGCTGTTTCCAACACCCGGCGAGCCAGCCAGATCATCAGCACTGCCGACAGTGCCCTCGGTCAGGTCAGCAACCTTCTCAACGATATCCGTGGGTTGGTGGTCGAGGCAGCCAACAACGGTGCACTCAGCACCGAGGAAATCGCTGCGAATCAATTGCAGATCGACAGCTCTCTGGAGGCGATCAACCGGATCGCGCAGTCAACGACCTTCCAGGGGCGAAAGCTCCTCGATGGTTCGTTGGACTTCGTGAGTTCCGCCGGTAGCGTCGCTTCTGTTCGTGATGTTGGCATCGACCAAGCGAACTTGGGCGCCACCGGCCAGATTGATGTTGAGGTGGTCGTTGCGGCAGCGGCAACTCAGGCCCAGGTCACGGCCGGTACAAGCGGTTTCACCGCCGCGGCAGCCGCAACAACCGACAGCGGCGTGTCCTTCGGTTCGGCGACGCAGGACATCAACGGGGAGGACATCGAGATTGTCGGCGAGGGGCTGACGACCATCACGATCGTGGACGATGTGACGGCTTCCAACACGGGTGCGGCTTCCTTCGATGCCACCACTGGAACGTTGACCATCACAGCTAACTTCACGGGCAACGCGGCGACCACAGGCGAAGTCGCTGCGGACGTGGATGCTCAAGACGTGCAAACCGCCATCGCAGCCTTGGACGGCTTCACGGCGACAGGCGCCACCGCGGCCGGCACCATTGCTCTCGCCACGGCAGCAACGGTGACGGATGAGGGGGAAGGCCTGACGATCACGGCCAACAACCAAGGCGCTGAGTTCAACAATGTGACCGTTCAGTTTGTCGAAGGCGCCGCGAACGCGGCGGACTATGACACGACGCAAAAGATCCTGACCGTGACCGTCAACAACACAGCCGCCCAGACGGGAGCTGCCCTGAAGGCAATCATCGATGACGCGACGGTCGATGGAGCCGCCGTTGCCGATGACCTCTTCACGGCGACCGTGGTTGCCGACTCCGAATTTGCCGCGGCGGGACAGATTGCCGACATCGACACGGGCAACACGGGTGGCGAGGTCCTCAACGACAGTCTCGTGTTCCAATTAAATGGGCTTCGAGGTGCGGAGACCTTCAACTTTGCCTCCGGCACCAGCATCGGACAGATTGCCAGCGCGATCAATTTGGTCAGCGACAGCATTGGAATCACCGCAGCCGACAACAACGGTTTGGAACTGACATCGACCGATTATGGCAGCGAAGCTCTGATCAATGTCGATGTGATCAACGAGGGTGCGACCGGGACCTTCGAGGCCAATCTGAGTGCGGCGCGTGCTAACGGCACGGATGTGTCCGCAACCGTCAACGGTGTGGAAGCCAACGGTCGGGCCAACGAGCTCTCGATCAACACGGCCTCGTTGGACCTCAGCATCACCGTCACGGACGGCAGCAGCACCAACTTCTCGTTCAGCATCACGGGCGGTGGAGCCTTGTTCCAGCTGGGTCCCGATGTGACCAGTAACCAGCAGGCGCGTTTGGGCATCGGTAGCGTCAGCACCGGTCAGTTAGGCGGCCCCAGCGGTCGACTCTACGAGCTTGGCAGCGGTCAAGCCAAGAGTCTGGTCAACGATGTCAATGGTGCTGCTGAGGTGATCGACGGTGTGATCGACAAGGTGACAAGCCTGCGAGGGCGGCTGGGTGCTTTCCAAGCGACGAGCCTGGAGAGCAACTTGGTCAGTCTGAATGACACGCTCGCGAACCTGCAAGAAGCGGAGAGCTCGATCCGTGACGCCGACTTTGCACAAGAGTCGGCCAACCTGACAAGAGCACAGATTCTGGTCCAGTCCGGTACAAACGTGTTGGCACTGGCCAACCAGAACCCGCAGAACGTGTTGTCCTTGCTGCGATAGGTTCGCCTGGCAAGCTAGACAAAGCACGCAGCTTTGTCGCTCACGTTGCTGGCGTTTGGCCGAGCAACGTTGGGAGTTGGCGATAGAGATAGCGGGGAAGGACGATCACAAAGAATCGCTCTTGATCGTCCAGCCACCAGGACACGCCCGTTTCGGGACCCAAGCCCTGCTCTGTGAGAGCGTTCAGGCCTTGACGAGTGACGTTCGCGCCCGCTGAACCGAAGACCAATGTTGGTGTGCGATCGTAGGTGGCCTCCGTTCCCACCCACCAAAGCTGAGGTGTGATCAAACGCGTTTGTAGCGCGAGCGGACTGAGGATGTCGGATAGCAGTTCCCCGGCCGGAAGGCTCGCGTCTCCCATCACGCGTTGACCGACTGGAATGCGACGTTCGATCAGGTCAGGCCAATGGATTAAACAGGAGGCTCGGTTGACACGCGCGGTTCGGCTGATGAAGGCGGGCAGTGTCATGGGCGTGTAGGTCTGCGTTCCGGATTTGCCTTCCACCAGACGCGGCCAAAGGTCGGCCAAGTCCTGGCGTCCGCTCTGCCGAAGCTTTGCCGCATCCTGGCGGATGGCAAGTCGCGCAAACACGTCATCGGAGAGCTTGGGGGATTGCTCCAGACAGCGGCGAAGCGCATCAGTCGTGAGGGCAGCCGCGATTTGCGATTCCAGCGGGTCGTTCGTCACCGAAGCGATGCGAGCGGCCGCGCTGGCCGCCGGTTCCTGCCAGTCCTCCGGTAGATCACTTGGATCCGTGTACTCACGCAGGCGGGAAACCAGACGTTCTTCAGCAACTCCAAAGGTGATGTGGGTTGGCTCTTGGGTCAGGATGGCGCCCTGTGTTAGGGCCAGCTTCTGAAGCAACTCACCCGATGTTTTCCAGCCTGGCTCAGGATCGATTGCGTTCTCGTCCACGGGGATTCCCGCCAGTTCCAGTTGGACCCATTTCAAGTCGATCGGGACTTGAATGATTTGGCTGATTTCATTCAAGAGCTCTGGTAAGGGATAGCCATCTGATTTCAGCGCCACCCGAATGTTGAGCGCTCGTTGAAAGTCGACTTCCACTGGCGGCGTTGCCATCAGGAGCGGATCGACGATGGTTTCCGCGGCTTCATCCAGCAGCTCTTCCATGGCGGGTGGTTCTGCAGTTGGGACGCCAACATTGCCTTCGCCCGGAAGATCCAAGAGCTGTGTGAACTTGCTCAGTCCCGCAGGTAACTCCAGCATGCCAACGCCGCTTGCGTCGGGTTCTTCGGCATTGGTGTCTCGACGCGGCATTCCAGCCAAGGGATCCGCCTCGTCATCGGTTGCTGGACCTTCTTCATCCAGCAAGGGATTCCCAGGCAGGAAATCATTCGGGATTACCTGCGCCATTGGGTTGGTGGCCATGGCATCGTCAGCAGGGGGCGTTTCTTCAATCCTGATCCCTGGTTCCGCAGTCGGTGTGGCTTCGGCCTTGCTGCCCGTGTCCGCCGAGTCGGGTCGTGCGTCTTCTTGGATCGCTTCTTCGATTCGTGCTGCATTCGGGCGTGACTGCGACGGCGAATCGACGGCAGCTGCAAACGCCGCGTCGTCCACGGCGTCACGGTTGGAATCTGCAGCGCTCAGAGGCTTCGATGGCAGGGCCGCCAACTGCTGGTTCTGTTGCCACCAAGTCCAGATCAAAGAAATCGATACCAGGGTGCCGACACCAATCAGAGAGGGTGCTAGCCAACTCGCCAGTTTCGTGCGGTTTGGTGATGCTGACGGTTCACTTGGGCTGGGCGGTGGCGCCTCCGATGGCAAGCTTGGTGGAACCGATTCGTCCGTCACAAAGCCTTCTGCTGGCGGTGGTGGGCCGTCCAACGAGTCATGGAAACGGGGCTCCGAGAAGCTGCCTAGCGACGCCTGCGTTAACTCCGAGGATGCAACGGACGAGTCACCCACCTGCATCTGTGCATTCGGCGATGCGTTGACAGCATTCGGTTGCGCGCCGCCGTGCGTCGCATCGTCCGGTGTCGCGGTTGCCGGTTCTGCTGGCACTTCGACCAGCGATTGGCATTTGGGACACGCAACGATGGATCCAAGGATCGAGCGGTCGGTAACGCGGAGCCGCGCCCCGCAGCTGAGGCATTCGACAGAAAACGCAGTGTTCACAGATTGACTTTTCTGTCTTCGAAGCAGACCTGTTTGCCGTCAAGGACGATTGGATGAGTGTGTCGCGGGAGCGGATTCCCTACTCAGTCCGCGCTTCGGAAATCATTCCTGCGACCTCGTTGGCAACCAACGATGCCGGCAGCGCGTAACTGACGACGCGTCCAGCGCGCGCGATGTTGAGTCCGACGACTTGCCCTTGCAGGCTTAGGACGGGGCCCCCGCATTGCTGAGGTGACAAAACCGTGTCGTGTTGAATCACAGAGTCAAATCCAGACAGGCGGGCATTTCGAGGCCCGTTAACACGCGCGTCATTTTCCGACTCCTGGAGCATGGACAGGTCTTGTAAGCGAGCCTGAACATCCAAGGTGTTGCCATCGCGTTCAATGGTAAGTTGAACGACATCACCCGGGAACATGTCCTTCAACGTCGCGCGGACCATATCACTGTTGCTATGCTGCTGCCCGTCAATGGCAACGATACGGTCACCGAGCTGCACGCCTGCACGGGCGGCGCCACTGCCGGGGTACACACGGTTGATGAGGGCACCCACGGTTGGCTCGGTCCGAAACATGACGCCCAAGCGGACCTCGTGTTCGACGCGGAGCGGCCGGGTTCCGGTGACGCCCAAGCCGGCAACGCGACCGGAACGCCCAGGTGTGACGAGGAAATCGCCAATCGCAGGAACCTCCGTTGCAAAGACAACGGGTTGAAGAGAATCCACGCTAGCAGGTGAGTCGGCTCGCAGTACCAACAGGGCAAGATCACTTCGCTTGCGCACCGATCCGATTCTAGCTGGCAGCATGCGTCCGTCGGCCAACCGGACTCGAATGGGATCGCTGGTCAGCTCACTTCGCTTAGTGACCACGAAATGCACATTCGGGCTGAGTTCAGTCCCGTAGCCAGTTTGTGCGCCGGATATCGTGAAACCGGATCGAGCCGAACGTGCATCCACCACCGTTCCCAGCGAGACGGTCCGCTCCCCACAGATCACCGAAACAACACTCCCCCGTAGCCGTTCGGTGACAGGGCGGACGAGACGAAGCATCTCGGGACTATCGCGACGCGGCGAAACCCGTATCGCCATGCGTTCGCGGAGCCAACTGGGCGTGGAATCCGATTGGGCGAAGACGGCATGGTTCATGCCGAGGAACGCAAAGCACACGAACAAGAACCCGACGCGAGGCCACGCTTCGGAGGCAGCCTTTCGGGCCACTGGGCGGATGCTATCGACGGTGCCGTTGGTCATCCAAGATTGCCTACTCATCCATTCGTCCTATTTCAACCATGAAGGGCAACGAGCGCCCTTGGCGACGCAACCAAACCTTGACGCGCTCCCCAGGCATGGTGTCGCCCACGGCATCCTTGAGCGATTGAAAGTCGGTGATTCGGTGATCCCCGAAGACTTCGATCACATCGCCCACTTCGATCCCGGCCAAACCTGCAGGGGAACCCTGGGAGACCGAGAGGATCTCCGCTGTTGGTGATTCATTATTGCCTCGAACGCCGAGCACCGGTTTGAAGCCAGGAAGGTACCCGTAGGCCTTGCCCGACGCCATTTCCTCCCACGAGGTGTCGTAGTGGTTGATTGGCACGTGCAGATTGTCCGCCACGTCGTTACCAATACGGCTGTGAATCGCGATGAGACGTCCGCTGAGATCAAAGAGAGGGCCACCCGAGTCCCCACCGATCAGAGCGCAATCCGTCACGATCGCGTCATCGCCCACCGCCAAGATGCGTCCCACACGTGTCACAACGCCCCGGCCCTCGTCATAGCCACCGGGGTGTCCGGTCGCGATACACCACATCCCGGCCTGCAACTGATCACTGGAGCCAAGGGAAGCGTGGGGCCAGGGCTGTCCACCATTTTGACCCGGACTGATTCGCATCAGTCCCGCATCGACGCTGCGATTCATGCCAAGGGTTGTCGCGGTGATGATGCGTCCATCGGGCAGAGTCAACCGTGCCGATTTACCAGGCCGCATGGCAACGTGAGCGGCCGTGAGGACGTAGCCGGTGCCCGTGATGATGACGCCGCAACCCTGGGCGGGTCCGATTTGTACCGCCACCGTGCAAGCCGCTGCCGAAGATGTGATCAGACGAACTTGACGCTGTAACAACCCCAAGTCGGCCAAGCTGGTCGGGACGCCTCCGGACTCCAGCAGCGACGTTAACTGGGTTGGCACGGTCGCCAGCGTCCCAGAGGGGATTCGTGGAGCGCCGCTTGTTGCCGACGCTTGTCGTACCTGACCGAGGCCATCGCTTAACGCACCGGCCCTCGCAGAACCTGCGGAACCCGATGGCACGAACTGCCTGGCACCCATCACGCCGGGCTGTCCGGGAGGCACGCCGGGCTGTCCGGGAGACAAGGCCTGGCCAACCGACCCTCTTGGCGAACCGAAAAACGGTTTGCTCGGGGCGATCTGCGAGCGCTCCGCTCCCGGAAACCGTTCAGCACCCGGAAGCAACGGATTGATTTGAATCCGTGAGGGCTGCTGGCCTTCGACTTCGCTGGCACCGAAAGGCATGAGCATGCTCAAGCAAAAAATTCCGGTGGTCAGCCGACGCATAGGCTTTCTCGACGGATTCGGGTGGTTCAATGTGCGGTGGATCGCGGGAGCACCCGGAGAGCGGGGGCCGCTTGGACCGGCACTCCTGGCGTGGCAACATTGTAGCCGCTCACGTTGAAACTGCCCAATCTTTCCAAGTCGGCACTCCTCATAGAAAACCCGACAAACAACTCGGGTTTCGGATGATTTGCACGGGTTGGGTCGACTATGCGGCGGTTGCTGTCCGTTGGGGGTGGTGATCCGCCGCTGTTAGGCGTCAACTAAACGGGTCCGTCGAAAGCATTTTCTGAAAAAAGCGTCCGACGGCTTCTAACATGATCTGATCGAAGCCCGCGTGTTTTTGCGGACACTTTTGGTTCCCAAGGGGAGACCCCAGCGATTGCACTGAACCGTAAACCCGCCTTGATCGTCGGTTGTGGCTATGTCGGCGTGCGATTGGCTCAGCAATTTGGCCGACGCGGTCAGCGTGTGCTGGGAACGACACGTGGACGGCACAACGAACTGAAACGCCTCGGGATTGAGCCCGTCACGTTTGACTGGAATGACGCTCGTACCTTTGTCAACCTTCCGTGCACCGATCAAGTTGTGATTGCCGTCGCCCATGATCGAAGGTCTCGGGTGGACCGTTATGCATCCCAAGTGGACGGACTGAGGCGACTGATCCGTTACTTGGATGCGCGTGCGGAGACGAAGGGAGACGATCCGGCGGACATCGCGTACGTGAGCACCACCGGCGTTTATCATCAAACCGGGGACGTGTGGGTCGATGAGACCTCCCCGACACGACCTCACCGTGAGGGTGCCAAGGCTCATCTGATGGCTGAGGCGGTGTTGCAGTCGGCCCGCGGGAAAGCCGGATGGTTCGTCGTGCGTCTCGCGGGCATCTACGGACCGGGCCGCGTGCCGCGCATCCAAGACGTCATGCGAGGCAGCCCCATCGCATCTCCCGCAGCCGGTTATCTGAATCTCATCCATGTCGAGGATGCGGCCGCCGCGATCCTGGCGGGTTTGGATCGGCCTCGGGGGCGAGAAAAGCTCTATGTTGTTGCCGACGATCAACCCGTGGTTCGACGCAAATTCTATGAAGAGATTGCAAGGCAGACCGCTTCGCCGGCACCGACCTTTGCTGCGATGGACGGTCAACGCGGCGCTGCCATGCGTAGCCTCAGTAGCAAGCGGGTTTGGAATCGGAGAATGAAACGGGATCTCTTGCCAAGATTGGCCTTCCCCACGTTTCGTGAGGGTCTCGCCGATGTCATCGCGTCGGATGCGGGTGCGTAGGCGATCATGAGGGAACCCATTGCAAACAAGTCTGGAAACAAAGATGACATCCATGTTGAATTGTGAACGCTGCTTCGTGACCGCAATCGTGGCTGTGGCCCATGTGATCTTGGTGGGAGCCGTTGCGATTGCAGACGCGCCCCTTCGCACGGGGATCAAGACGCTTCCACCCAAAGGCCAGGCACTGAGCCAAGAGGAACGCCAGGGCCTCGAAGAGAAACTGGCCGCATTGACGGCTTCGATCGATAAGTTGATTCAACGATGCGTGTCCGAGGGGAAGGACACAGGTTGGCTTCCCGATGTGGAAGTCTTCGCAAGGTCCGTTCGCTTGGCGTTAAGCCAACGATTGTTCTACAAACCGAACGATGTCGAGCTGGCGCATGCCTTGTTGGAGCGAGGGCAATCACGCTTGCATGCCGCCTCAATGGGGCAACGTGGACTCGCGCTGCTCGGGTTCCAGCCCGAAAGTTCCGAAGTGCAAACACTCGCGGGCGGTTTTCGCAGTCAAATCGACGACTCGATTCAACCGTTTGGTCTCGTCATTCCACCGACGTTGGGTCGACAGATCTCATTGTCCCAGCAAGGCGTTCGCTTGGACGTATGGCTGCATGGCCGGGGCGATACGAAGGCGGAAATGCCGTTCCTCACCGAACGGCTCTCCAAACCTGGGCAGGTGACTCCGCCCGATGCCGTCGTCTTGCATCCATTTGGTCGCCATTGCAACGCCTTCAAGTTCGCTGGCGAAACCGACGTGTTTGAGGCAATCCGCCACGTGGGGAAACTGTTTCAGGTGGATCCGCAGCGGGTTTCGATACGCGGTTTTTCGATGGGTGGCGCCGGTTGTTGGCATCTTGCGGTGCATCATCCGAACCGTTGGTTTGCGGTGAATCCGGGAGCAGGTTTTGTCGACACCCTCGTGTATCAAGGTTGGCAGGAACCCTACCCGTTTCCCGTCGACGTGATCCAAAATCGATTGTTGAATTGGTATGACGTCCTTCCTTGGACGCGCAATCTCAATCAGACCCGCGTGATCACGTATAGCGGCGAACTTGACAAACAGAAACAGGCGGCTGATCGCGTGATGGCCAGGGCGAAAGAGTTCGGACACGACTGGCCGTACGTCATTGGTGAGGGAATGGGACACAAGATTGACCCGGGGTCACGCGATGTCATGGCCGCGCAGTTGTCGGATTGGGCCGCTTTGTCGGACCGAGCGTCATCGTCACCCCGACCGATTGATTTCACCACGTACAGCCTTCGGTATTCCAAGTCCGGTCCGCTTCAGATCACGGGTTTGGCGAGGCACGGGGCACCCGGTCGCGTCCAAGTGGTTTGGAGTCGTCTTGCCGAAACGCTTCAAGCGGAGATTGAGTGTGATGGGGTCACTTCGTTGGAGCTGGATGGATTATCGTTAAGAGAGCAGACCGGCGCCCAACAAGTGAGTGTCGTCATCAATCAAAAGGATCTGGGTGATTATGTGCTGGAAAACGCGGAGCCGGCGGGAGTGTCATTTCACCTGACGCCCACAAGCTGGGTGGCGGGTTATCCGCCAACGACCCTTCGAAAACGTCCCGGGCTTCAAGGGCCCATCGACGACGCTTTGTGCTCGCGATTTGTTTGGGTGATGCCGTCGCGGCCCGCACGCCATGGACGCGTTGAGACCTGGTCCCAAAGAGAGGCTGCCTATGCCCAGAGAAGGTGGCGCGAAATCATGCGAGGCGATGTGCGAGTTATTCGCGACGACGAAGTCACGGAACAGATCGCGAGGCAGAACCACTTGATCTGTTTCGGGGACATGATGAGCAATCGCTATCTGGCCACGATCGCCGAGCAGCTTCCGATTCGGTGGGACGACGATGAGATTCGTGTGGGTGAAAAGACCTTGGATGCGTCGCATCACGCGTTGGTGATGTGCTACCCCAATCCACGCCAACCGGATCGCTATGTGGTGATCAACAGCGGAATGACGTTTCGCGATTTTTCGAACAACAGCAACTCACGACAGATTGCCATGCTGCCTGATTGGGCCGTCATTGATGTTCGGGACAAGGATGACGTCATCTTTCCGGGTGCGGTCGCCGCCCGTGGCTTCTTTGATGAAAACTGGAAACTGCCATAGCCGATCGTCGCCTCATCGATCGCTTCGGCGAATCGTGGCCTCGCGGACTTCTTGGTCGTATACCACCACTTGGTTTCGCCCCCGACGTTTCGCGATGTAGAGGCACTTGTCGGCTTGCGCGACCAGCGTGGGTGCATCCTCAGCGCCATGGGAAAGGTCAGCAACGCCAATGCTGACGGTCGGTCGAATGGCATCCTGGTCCGGCGAGCTGGTGATCTCCAGTTCTTCAATGGACTGGCGGATTCGTTCGGCAATCCAGTGGGCTTCCTGGTGATTGTGCCGCGGCAAGAGAACGCAGAACTCCTCTCCCCCATACCGATAGACTTGCCCAACGCCCGCAAACGTGTCTCGTAGTTTCTCGCCGACCTGTCGAAGCACTTCGTCACCCTGGGCGTGACCATGCGTGTCGTTGACGGACTTGAAGCGATCGATGTCGAACATCAAACAGGAAAAAGGCGATTCCTCGGTCTGGTTCTGATTCCAAAGGAGTGGCAGGGTGTCGTCGAGGGCGCGTCGGTTTTGGCAGCCCGTGAGGGAATCTTCCCGGACCAAACGATTGAGCTTCTCGTTTCGTCGTTGGACCTCTTCGCTGCTGACACGTGTTTGGGCTAAGAGCCCTTCCATCTCAGCGCGATAGCGTTCGGCGATCGTTGCGTCGCGGACCGATACCACACACATGCCCGAGAGTCGGGAGTTGCCGGATATCCGCTTGGCGTGGACTGCGAACAAACGCTGCTGCCCGTCCGGGTGCGCGTAGGTGATCAGCTGATCCTGGAGATGCGCCGTCACACCACGGGCTGTCTTGGAAGCGTCGCGTGTGACTGGGCCGGATGAACCCGCCGAACCGGAAGCGCGATGCCAGGGAAACTTGGAGCCGTCGCTAATCTGCCAGTCCAGCGTTTCGATCGGTCGGCCAAGGTACACCGTATCCGGTGTTTGAAGCATCAAGCCGAAAGCGTCGTTCGCATAAATGATCAGATCGTGTTCGTCCAGAATGACAAAGGCATCGGGCACATGATCCAACAAGTACTGGAGGTCGCCGGGAATCAGCTTTTGCACGCGTGAAAGATAGAGCGCGGACGAATAGAGGATGGTTCCAGATCCCAATATCAACGCATAACACGTCACCCAAAAAGTGGCGGTGGGAATGTTGATCTGAAGCCAGCCCCATGACTGAAGCAGTGTCAGGATGGCCATCACCGCCAGCGCGGTCGCGGAGGACAGGAAGACCACGGCGACGGCTTGACTGTGTCGAAGACGTCGCCACTGAAAGGAACGCAAAACCGCATGCAAGAGACGGCATCCTTCATTTGGACCGCGACGTGAACCCACTGCCCCTTCACAGGGAGTCTATCTTGGTTTCGTCTTGGGTAAGACATCAAGGTGTCTGAACCCCCACCGTGATGACCCCCGTGCCCCGACTTTTCCGGCGGTTCCGGTGAGCGCGGTCACACCGAATTTGGCGACTACCAAGATGATTCGCGGCCAATAAGCCGCGTTACTTTTTTGACACGGGCAGGACAGGCAGATCTGTGGCGTAGCTTTCGGTGCGTCCGTAGTGCGAGACCAGAGTCTGCCAGATCTGGGTTTTGCGAAACCCACGACGCGAAGTTGCTTCGTTTTATCTCCGTGTCCCTTGGTCAATCATGGAAATCTCCGGCCATCACTTGCTGTTGGTGGAACCCGATCCGGTCCTCGCAGATCTGGCTTCCTACCGTCTGCATTTGCTCGGCTATCGGGTGGACGTGGTTGATGGCGGGGCAGCGGCTGCGGATCGACTTCGTAACGAGTCCTATCAGCTCTTGATCACGGATACCAAGTTGGCGGATGGCGATGGGCTGGAATGGCTCACGTCGTTACGGATTGAAATGAAGTCCAGCGAGCTTCCGGCGATGGTGCTTTCGTTGGACCCGAGCTTGGAGATGGTGCGACGCGCGTTCCTGGCCGGAGCGCAGGACTATCTGATCACACCGTTCGATCCGTCCGTGTTGGAGGAAAAGATCGAACGCCTCGTTGCGGGCATGCTTCTGCAGGCAACCTGAGTTCCAGGCAAGAGTCGAATTCCAGGCGAACGCTTCGGTCGTCGTCCGATTCACACCTTCATCCTCAATCACAATCACATGCGTAGACTCGGCGACGTCTTAATCGAACAACAGGTGCTGTCGGGCCAGCAACTGGACGAAGCGTTCGCGACCAAGCCAAGAGGGACGATGCTGGGTGATTGGTTGGTCAACCAGAAGTTGATCAGCAGTGCGCAGCTCGGTGATGCCTTGGCAGAACAGTTCGCGGTCGACTTTGTCGACATGGACTACACGGCCATCAACCCGCAGATCGCGCGGATGCTGCCGGAGATGTTTGCACGCTCTGCCAACGCGTGCCCCATCGACGTGGCGGATCGGGTGATGACCTTGGCCATGGTTGCGCCCGATGACATTGAAACGATCGCGGAAGCCGAATTGATGACCGGCTACCAGATACGTCCGGTGGTGGTGCTGGAGGCCGACCTGGACTCGCTGATCGATCGCATGTACGACGACCGTGCCTTTGCGCGTCAAACCATCGTCGACATGAAGATGTCCGAGATGGCCGAGAACGGCGTGGACACCGACCAAGACGAAGCGGCGATGGCCGCCGTCAGCCAGGAGGACGCGCCCGTGGTGAAACTCGTTCACGCGATTCTGACCGGGGCGATCACAGCCGGTGCCAGCGACATTCACCTGGAGCCGCACAAGCCCGAAATGCGGGTGCGTTACCGTGTGGATGGCGAGTTGCAGGTGGTGATGACCATCCCAAACCACATTGAACATCCCGTCGTCAGCCGTATCAAGGTGATGGGTGACATGGATACGACGGAGAACCGGCGTCCTCAAGACGGTCACCTGACTGTTTATGAGAACGGCAAACGTGTCGGGTTTCGGATCAGCGGCATTCCCACGGTGGATGGCCAGAAGCTCGTCCTGCGTTTGTTGGATGAAGGCGGGCAAACTTTTGACCTTGCCGGCATTGGAATGACCCGAGCGGACTACAAGTCGATTGTCGATATGGTGGACAAACCCCACGGTATGTTTGTCGTCACCGGGCCCACGGGAAGTGGGAAATCAACGACGCTGTATGCCGCGCTTCAATACCTCAATCAAGACGATCGAAACATTGTCACAGTTGAAGACCCCGTCGAATATCGACTGGCGGGTATCAACCAAGTCCAGAGTGACAACGAGTTTGGGATGGGCTTTGCAAACGCGTTGAAGTTCATCATGCGTCAGGACCCCGACGTGATCATGTTGGGGGAAATCCGCGACCATGAGACAGCAACCACAGCGATTCAAGCTGCGTTAACCGGACACCTGCTCATTAGCACCTTGCATACCAACGATGCTGTTGGCGCGGTGCAACGATTGGCCGATCTCGGCGTCGATCCGTTCAAGATCGCAGGTTCCTTGTTGGGAAGTATCGCCCAGCGACTGCTGCGATGCATCTGCGAGAACTGCAAGGTAGAAACGCAGCCGAACTGGAACCTCGTCCGCGCGTTGGATACCAACGGCGTCGTCGGCAGTGACGCGCGCTTCTATCGCGGCGCCGGTTGTAAACGATGTTTGGGGACCGGTTTCTCGGGTCGTATGCCCATCTTTGAGATCATGACGGTCACGCCGGAAATCATGACGGCCGTGGAGGCCAGGGTGCCCCAATCTCAGCTCGAAGAACTCGCTCTCCAAGCGGGGATGACGCCACTGAGCCAAGCCGGGCTGCAGGCTGCGTTGGCCGGCAAGACCTCGATTGAGGAAGTCTATTTCAAAACAAGTGGTGATCGTCGTGGCAGCGAGGAGACACCGACGGCCGGCGGTCGGCGCGAGAGTGATCCGCCCTTGCCGGTGGCCACCGCCTGATTCCCTTTTCAGCTGAAGTCACTCAACCATGAACTCTGCGCATCGTTCGACACGTGCCCCCTTGTCACGCGCTGCGTTCGGAAACGCGGGCGCTGCCGAGCCGACGTTTGGAGAGCGGCTCCGGGGATGGATGGACAAACTGAACTCCATCGAGGTCGGTGGGCCGTCACGCAAGGTCCCGGCAGGGTGTTTTCCCACTCGGGTCGGTGCCGTACCGCTGGCACAGCTCTTACGCATGTTGCTAATGCTGATGCAAAACGGCCTGACGCTTCCGAAGGCGCTCTCGTCACTTGCGATGGATCGGTCCAACCGACGCTACTGCGACATGCTGCTGAAGATGCGAGGTGTGATTCTGGCGGGAGGTTCGGTCAGCGATGCGATGGGACGGTTCCCACGGACGTTCACGTCCATGCAGATTCAACAGATTCGTTTGGGTGAACAAAGTGGGTCGCTCGAGACGGCGATGCGACGCATCTGCGAACAGATGGAACGCCGGGTTGCACTCCGGAAGCGGATCATCAAGAAGGTCAGCTACCCCATCCTGATCACCGTCGCCGGTTTTGGCTTGATGGTGTTCATGTGCCTGGTCGTCGTGCCCGAGTTTGAAACGGTCTATGCCAGCAGCGGCGTGGATCTTCCACCGGTCACGCGCGTCGTGACCGCGGCCAGTCGATTGCTGCTTGGCTATGGTTGGTTTGCGATTCCCACGCTCCTGGTGGCCAGCGTGCTGTACGCGATGGGGCGAGCGAACCCACGCATCGCGGTGCTGATCGATCGCGCTTGGCTGCGCGTGCCGATTGTCGGGCCCTGGCTGCGGGACGCTGCCGTCCTGCAGTTCGCCGATGCGACCACCGCGATGGTGCAATGTGGTTACAAGCCCGTGGACGCGTTGGAGGTTTCCGCGGCCTGTGTTCGCAATTTGTGTGTGCGGGCCGCCGTGGCCGAAGTGAATCAGGGGGTTCGACGGGGCGAGAAACTGAGCCAAGAACTGGGCAAGCACGAGGAGTTTTTTCCACCGACACTCTGTCAGCTGATCGGTGTTGGAGAGCAGTCCGGCGAGTTTGAACGATCAATGACCGGCACGTGTGAGCACTTGCGTGACCGTCTGGAAAGTCGCATCGACGCTTCCATCGCCCTCTTGGAGCCCGTGCTCACCATCTCGTTGGCTGCCATGATCGGAGGCATGGTGCTGTCGATCTACACGCCCATGTTCCACATGTTCGAGGTGTTGGAATTACCCGATTGAGAAACGCGTGTCGCGCTGGAATGAGTCTGATCGAGGTGATCGCGATGGTTGCGTTAATGGCGATCATGGCTTCCGCCAGCATGATGTTCCTGCGTCGTGGTGGAACGGACGCCAATGAGCGGGCCTGCGAGGCGCATCGTGTGGTCTTGAGCAACGAAGTGCGGCTGCACGAGGCGATGACGGGGACACTACCCAACGCTTCCTTGAGCGATCTGGTTTCCGTCGTCCGTCAGGGCGACCCTCTGCCAGTTTGCCCGACGTCCAAGAGCGCGTACCGACTGAATCGAGGTTTCATTGTTTGCCCCCTACACGGCGATGATGCTCCCTGATGGGGCGGTGTTCGGACATCCATCATCGGCAGAACCTGCAGAAAACGCCGATCGTGAGCTGGATGCCAACGCTGTTTCACATCCGTGCCGAACCGCACACCGAAACTCAAGCTAGGTTTTTTGAGTGAGTTGTGCTATCTCCAGTGCGCTGTCGCGAGACTCCGTTGTTCGCCGCAGTCTGACCACAAAGGCGTGAGCTTCCCTCGAATGAACGATTTGTCCTCGCAATCTGGGTCCGGTTCAAAGCCGCCAGCGACCGACGAATCGAGTCGGGTTCAGACGGAGGCGTTGTTGGATGACATCGAGCGACTCTCACTTTCTCTGAGTGACAAGTTTGAGGAAGTCCGGCTCATCCATGACCTCACATCCCAGTTGGAGCTGGATGACGAGCCCTCTCAGATCTGCCGTGAGTTGCTGGGACAACTTCACGTGTGTGTGTCCAGTCGATCGATCGTGATTGAGTTGGCACAGCTCGACGAATGTCCAAACCGTCAGGCGACGGTGCAATCCGTCGGCGAGCCTGTCGACAAGGCCGATCTTGACGCGATCCTGCGGGACGTTTTCCGCAACGCGGATGCCAGTGACTGCGAGACGCGCGTCGTCAACCACAGTGACCTTCCGGCGCTAAAACGTCGTCGTGTGGTCGTGTTGCCGATCAGTCGCCGTGGTGAACGGCTGGGACGTTTGATCGCTCTCCGCGATCAGTCGCAGGAGGAATATGGGACGATCGAAATCGATCTCATGCGTTCTGTCCTGACGGTGTTGGCGATGCATCTGGTCAATCAACGCCAGTACTCCGACATGCAGGCGATGCTGGAGGGAACCGTCCGGTCCTTGGCATCCGCCTTGGATGCCAAGGACGCTTACACGCATGGGCATAGTTCACGCGTTGCAGCGTTGTCCGTGTTCTTGGCTCGGGCCCTCGGCTTGGGCCGGGAAGAATGCGAAACGCTCCACCTGGCGGGTGTGCTGCATGACATCGGAAAGATTGGTGTGGACGACAGCGTCCTCAAGAAGCCGGGTAAACTAACCGAGGAAGAGTTTGACCAGATCAAGCAACATCCGGTGATCGGCTACGAGATTTTGAAGGACATCAAGCCGTTCCGTAGCATCCTTCCGGTTGTTCGTCATCACCATGAATCGTGGGATGGACGCGGTTACCCGGATGGGCTGGTCGGCAACGAGATCCCACGTCATGCCCAGATTGTTGCCGTGGCGGACGCCTTTGACGCCATGGTCAGTGATCGCCCGTATCGAGAGGGCATGCCTCTGGAACGCGTGATGAGCGTGTTCCGCCAAGGTCGTGGATCACAGTGGGCCGCAGATGTGGTCGACTGCCTTCTTCAGCATGAGGTGTCCGTGCGCGGGTTTGCTTTGAAGGAAACCAGCGCACGCTAGTGCTTTGTCCCAATTTGATTTTGGGGGCTTGGGTCCGTAGCGAAAGTCGTCAAGACTTTCGGCGAATCGAGCTCGGCCGAAACTCTTGGCGAGTTTCGCTACCCTAGAAATAGATGTGGACGAAGCACAAGGCACTGTTTGTCAATCGACTCGGCAGACAAAACATCGGAGGGAGTCTACACATGCAATTGATCGCGATTGACGAGGCGGGCTATGGTCCCCGGCTGGGACCCCTTGTGATCGCAGCCACTCAGTGGGAGCCCAGGCAATCGTCCCCTTGTCTGCAAGGATTGTTGCGATCGGCACCGAACATGGCGCTGCAGACGAAACTGGATGCCGCTTGGGGTGGCTATCGTGAACCGGTCGACTGCGACGGTGTTGCGATTCGAGTCGATGACTCCAAAGCCGTGTTTCGCAGTCGTTCGGCCGATCGAACCGGGCGTTCGCTGCACACGCTCCGGCTCACGGTCTCCGCGTTGCAGCAATTGACGGGAATCGCTTCCGACCAGTCGCATTGGCAGGGCTGGATGAGCCACGTGTTGGTGAGCGACGGCCCGTCAAGCGGGTCGCACTTGGCAATCCCTTGGCTGGACGCGTGGAGGGGATCTCAGGCGAAGGCACTCGAGCCAATCGCAGTCGTGTCAGGTGCGGTGGAGCGTTGGAAGACGTTGCCTTGGCTGCCCGTCGCATCCCGCGCTCGCGTTGTTTCAGCGGAAGCATTCAACCGATTCTGTCACCCTGCTATGTCAGCAAAGGGGTCGGGAGCACGCGGGGCCAAGGGCTTGCGGCGCAACAAAAGCGACCTTCTAAGCTTGGAGAGCTTGCGACTCTTGGTCAATCTCTTGGAATCCACCATCCGCGATGACGCTGGCCCGATCTTGGTGTTCTTTGATCGGCACGGGGGGCGTCGCTACTACACGAAAGTCATCCAAGAGGCTTTGGCGCCGACATCGCTTGAGGTCTTGGAGGAAACGCGGCAGCTCAGCGTTTACCGCTGTCGCTGGCGCGGTCACGTTTGTTGGCTGCACTTCACTGTGAAGGGAGATCGATTCGTTCCCGTGGCAGCCTCGTCACTGCATGCGAAGTATCTTCGTGAGTCCGCGATGGCGTCATTCAACCATCACTTTCGATCGCTCTGGGAAGAATTGGGGGCTGAGCAGCGGGAAACGCCTGCGTTCCGCGAGACCGCTGGGTATCCGGTGGATGCGGAGAGATTCTTGCGGGACATGCGCGGCGTGCTCAAGGGTGTTTTGTTGCCACTGGATGCCATCGTGCGACGGTCCTGATCGTCGTAACCCGATCAGCCGAACGTGGACTTCCTCATCGGCTCGGTGATCTTCGTCTTGTGCCCTTCATGCGAGCCCACTCTGAGTGCCGCAACCTAGGCTTGGATTGAACGCGTGCGCTCGGCTGCGCACGCCCCCCTTTCCAAGGATCAACGACGAAGACGAGCAGCCGCATGTCCTCCATACCCGCCGAATCACGCGGAAGCACTCACAAAGCCCGTCAGCGAACGATTGTCGATCGCGAAGTCCAGATGGGCATCATTCGTAAGCTTGCCTTGCACTGGGTCGCGTTCTTTCTCTGCAATGCCGTCGCCTTGCTGCTTTGGACTCGCCTTTTCGAACAACCCGACCTGGCGTGGGAAGAAGCGCTAATGAACGCCTTCAGGCGGCTCTTACCCTTCTTTGTGATCTCCGCGGCCCTGATTCCAGCGTTTGTGTTGGACACGCTGAAGATGACGAATCGTTTTGCGGGTCCGATTTCGCGGTTGCGAAGTGAGCTCAAGAACGCCGCCGAGGGACGACCGGTGAGCGAACTCAAGTTTCGTGCCGGCGACTACTGGGCCGAGATCGCGGCCAACTTCAATCGAATGGCCGACCGCGCTAACCTGCGTGGCAAGGAACATCACGCCAATGACGCGAGTGCGTGAGATGCCGAGTCTGTGCCAAAGGGCATCGCACACTGTTGGGCACCCATCGCGCTCCGCTGATGCGACTCAACGGAGGGGCGCGGCAGCCGTCGAATTCGCGGTCTGCCTCCCCATCTTGATTGTGTTGGTCTTTGGATCGATCGAAGCTTCCAGCATGATCTTCTTGAAGCAGTCGCTGAATGTCGCGGCTTTCGAAGCGACTCGCCAAGCAATCCGGCCGAACGGGTCAAACGCAGAAGCGTTGAACAGGGCAACCGCCATCTTGGACTCGCGGGGCGTTCAAGGGTACGCCGTCGACTTTCCAAACGGGGATGCCAGCACCATGGAACGCGGGGACGAGTTCGCTGCTGTCATCACCGCCCCGACGGCGGCCAACAGCCCGACACTGGGCGAGTTCCTTGCGAATCGTAATTTGCGTGTCCGCGTGGTGATGCTCAAACAGTGACGTTTGCTGAGCAATCGTTCGAAACACAAGTAACGGGTACCAGTATGAGCCGTCTTGAAACAAACCACGTGCTTTCGGGCCGACGACCAAGAACAACGCAGGGACGCCGCGGCGCGATGTTGGTGTTGGTCATCGTGATGTTGGTCATGTTCCTCGTCACGGTGGCGTTTTCGGTCGATATCGCCCAGATGCATCTCAGCCGCGCTGAGTTGCGAACCGCAACGGACGCCGCGGCCAAGGCGGCCGCCACAACCCTGGCGGACACGCAAGACCGTAACGCGGCCATCGCGCGTGGGCAGGAAATTGCAGCCGAGAACCAGGTCAATGGCGAACCGCTGCTCCTGGCCAACGGCGACTTTGCGTTCGGCCAGAGTCGCGAAGGTGCCAACGGTCGTTTCACGTTTGTTAACGGTGTGCCACCCTTCAATGCCGTGCGTGTGACGGGGCGTCGGACAACAGGTTCTCTGAGCGGGCCCGTGCCGTTGTTCTTTGGCAACGTGACCGGCACCGATATTTTCGAACCGGAACTGAACGCCACAGCGACCTACATCGAGCGCGACATCACGTTGGTGGTCGACCGCAGTGGATCCATGCGTGGACAGAAGTTCGCGGATCTCACTGCGGCCATCGGGATCTTCACGGACATGCTTGCCACCACGTCCGTCGATGAGCAGGTTGGCTTGGCTTCGTACAACAGTCAGGCAAGCGAAGACGTTTCCTTGACGACCGATTTCGGCCAGATCA
Source organism: Planctomycetota bacterium (assembly GCA_039189905.1). Lineage (GTDB taxonomy): Bacteria > Planctomycetota > Planctomycetia > Pirellulales > Pirellulaceae > Rhodopirellula. The sequence continues at coordinate 2,381 of JBCCYK010000046.1, read as the reverse complement.
CAGCCGCTATGGTTGGCCTCAGTCCAGGCGGCTTTACAAGCATCTCACGCGGGATGCGTGCCGGTCAAAACATCGCGTTGCGTGGTCGACCTGCCGATTTTGTGGAGCGAACCATGATTGTGATGACGGACGGACGGCATAACCGTGGGCCAGAGCCACGCACGGTCGCGGTGGACCTGGCAGGCCAAGACATCACGATCCATACGATCACGTTCGGAGGCGGAGCGGACATCGTACGCATGCGCGAGGTCGCCCAGATTGGCGGCGGCAATCACTTTCATGCTGACACTGGCTTGGAACTGCGAGAAGTGTATCGGGAAATCGCATTGACTCTCGGCACCGTCATCACCGACTGAACGAATGCCAGGACCAATCAAGACGAGGAGACGGATGATGATGGCTTCACTCTGTGCGGGGCGCACGCGACTTTCACGAACGCGACGCGAGGGCGCGCTCGCCGTGGAGTTTGCCTTGGTGGTTCCGATCGTGTTTGTGTTGTTTTTCGGCGCGTTCGAGTTTTGCCGCGTCGCGATGATTCGCCACACGGTCGACAACGCGGTCTACGAAGGTGGACGGCGTGGAATCATCCCTGGCGGGAGCGCGCAGGATGTCAGCCGTGAGGCGCAACGAGTCTTGTCAACGATTGGGATCACAGGCGCGAACATCAACGTCGTTCCGGCTCGCATCACGCCAACCACAGAAGAGGTGACCGTCACGGTCACGGTTCCATTGGATGAAAACACGTTCTTGCCGGCCAGGCATTTCGCGGGCCGCACCGTGACGCGAAGTCTCAGCATGCAGCGAGAACGTTAGGCACACTCGATTGTCCGATGCCTAAGCCAGTCCGCGATGGTGAGCCACACGGGCCAATGCCGCCATCGTCAACTCGACGGCCAAAAACACCAAACGGGCAACCAGGGCTGCAACCACTGCCGCAGGGGCGCCGACAGTCGGTGCCAGGGCGGCCAGCGTAACCGCTTCGCGAACACCGGCACCCCCCGGAATCAAGGAGGCAAAGCCAAGCACGATCCCCAATGCGATGGCAGCCGTGGCGGATGAGTAAAGCGTTAGCCCAAGTGAGACGTCAGCGGGTAGCGGGAGTGCGTTGACGAGGAACGTAAACGATCCGCCGATTAGAACCCAAGAGAGAAGCATCCAGCACCAAGATGTCCCGAGAATGGACCAAGTCAACGGATTGGAACGGGATGGGTCGCCTGAGGTCCCGTTTGTTGAAGAGCTTGCGCGGGGTACTTTCTTATTGCCAGACTTCAACTGACCCATGCGTCCGATGAGCCATTGCATGACCGGGGGCAGCGTTGGGACAAGGGACAGGATGGCCATGCCCGCCGCAGCCCACTTGATCCAACTGGCAAGGTTTGACCAGCAGATCAACACACCCGCGATCGTACCACCGACGGACATCATCAACAGGGTTTCGAAGAACACGGCGGTTGTGGCGCGCGCGACGGCCTGGGCGTTGCTCTGTCCGGCAGACGCACCTGGATCCGATCGCGCGAGATCCAGACGCCGGTCTTCCGTTGAAGCCGTCGTTGCATCCCTGCCCAATAAGATGCCGACGCGCATGACGACGACCATGGCCTTTCCAGGGATGTACTTACCCAGGTGGCCAACGAGTTGTGCGACCATCGCTTTGGATCGCGTGCAGGGGATGCCCAAACGGTTCGTGGCACGATGAAGCACGAGGCCCGGTGGCAAGATCCCGACCGCGTAGAAAAGAGCCGCCAATGCAAGCGACCACCAGCGGATGTTTGCCCAGGTAGGGATGGAACGTCGCAGTTGCTGACGTTTGTCCGTCAACGATGCCTGTTCTTGCGGGGTCAGATTGCTCGCCGCCAGCGCGGCATCGATTCCCTCGATTTCGCTTTGGACCGACGTGATTTGATCGTCTAGCTTGCGAAGCGCTTGCCGGCAGGCGATGGCAAGGCCGATGCCAACCAGACAGAAAACGAGAAAACGCCCACGGGAAAGCCATGTTTTCCATGTGGGCGTTTGCTGAGTGTCGGCCAACGGATCGTTCACCTGGCGCGTCTCCGGCAAACGAACGCGACTCGAACCAGTGCTTTGTCCAATTTTGGTTTTAGGATTAGCCGAGGGGCGTTAGCCCAATGCCATCTACTTTTCATCTACTCGTGAGCTTTTCGGCGATTGGCTTCTCGGATTTGTTTGGCTTCGCCCCTGTTCTTTGATTCGAACTTCGTCGCTTTGGTCCGCTTCTGATACGACACCCTCGGATAGGAGCGCTTCCCGCGGCGATCGGGCAACAGTCGTTTGGAGGCGCAGACCAGGGCTTTCTCATAACGCTCCTCCCATTGCTCCAGATCACCGGCCGTCTTGCGGAGAAGGCCGTGCTGAAAGTCCAG